>JAEZYO010000039.1 GCA_023419055.1 Pseudomonadota bacterium
GTGGTACTCGGCGAACGTGGGCTCGAAGCTGTACGCCGACGGATCGGGCGGCCCTGGCGATTTTGGCGGCGCTTCCGCGGGCACGCTGGGCGCACCGGGTGACCCGGCCGCTGCGGGCAGGGGAGGCGCGCTCGGTAATGCGGGGGTGCTGGGCAGAGCCGGACTACTCGGGAGCGCGGGCGCGGTCACGGGCTCGCTAACCCCGGAGAGTGACGGTGCTCCGGGGATTCCGGGAGCGGCAGGGAGCGCGACCGGGCCGTTCGGCGTGCCGCCCGGGAGACCGGCGAGCGCCAGGAAGTACGGCGTGTTGCTGTTCACGTCGAGACGTCGCGCGATCGTGACCGGCGGCAGGCCCAGGCTCTCGCGGTGAGCGAAACGCCGCTCCGAAGATCGCTTTCTTTCGGCGCGGGCGACGCGGCGAGCGGCGGCGTGTGAAGGGCGCCGGGCACGGGAGGCAGCGTTTGCGCGCTGCTCACGCCTCCGGCGCCGGTAGCGAGCGCGCTAGGTCCCGGGTTCGGCGGCACCGCGGGCGCCGGGACCGATGCGGCGGGGACCACCGGGCCCCCGCCGAACATCTCGTTTGCGACGCGCGCGATCTCGGTCGCGAAATCTTCGGGCGAGAAGGAGAGCGCGCCCGGCGGGAGCGCAGGCCCTCCCGAGGGATCACTTGTACTCATGGTACTTGTCGACGCGGATGTTCTCGAGCACACCCACCGCGTCCTCCGCGAGCACCGCCGCCGAACAGTAGAGCGACACCAGGTATGCCGCCGCCCCGCGCTGGTTGATGCCCATCCAGCGCACGGACAGGCTCGGGCTCACTTCGCCCGGGATCCCCGGCTGGAAGAGGCCGACCACGCCGCGCTTCCGCTCGCCGGTGCGGATGAGGAGGATGTTGCTCGTGCCGTCCTCGACCTCGAGCTTGTCCGACGGGATGAGGGGCAGACCTCGCCAGGTCAAGAACGGCGAGCCGAAGAGAGTGGTCGTGGGCGGTGGCACGCCACGGCGCGTACACTCACGACCGAACGCTGCGATAGCGAGCGGGTGGGCCAGGAAGAACGCCGGCTCCTTCCACACCTTCGCGATCAGCGCGTCGAGATCGTCGGGCGTCGGCGCGCCGGTGCCGCCGGTGCGCGGCTGAATGCGCATGAACGGCGCTGCGGTAGTGAGCAGCCCATAGGTCGGGTTGTTCACGAGCTCGCGCTCCTGGCGCTCCTTGACCATGTCGAGGAGCACGCCGAGCTGCTCGCGAACCTGGTCCATCGGGCTGCGATAGAGATCGGAGATCCGAGTCTGGACCTCGAGCGTGGTCGTGACCGTGCTCAAGGTGTACTCGCGCGGGTTCTCCTCGTAGTCGACGAACGCGCTCGGGAGCTCGGCGCCGTCGCTCGGGCTGCACTCGATCCCGATACCCGCCTCCTCCGCTTCCTTCACCTTGTTCACCCGGTAGGTGCCCGCCTCGACCGGAACCCACGGGAGGAGGCTCACGAGCCAGCGCGGGGTGATCCCGATCCATTGCGGCGGAGTCTTCGTCGTATTCGCTAGCTGGCGCGCCGCCGCGGCGCCGAGCGTTTGAGCCGGTTCAGCCATGATCGTTTACCGTTCTCGATTGAAGCGAGGCCTCGAACTCGGAGTCTCGAACTCCGAAACCTCGAATGGGCGGAGTCTAGAGCAGCGAATCCGTCACGAACAATGCCTCGCCGCGTGATCGGGGCGGTGTGCGTGAGGTTTCCTCCGAGAAGCTACGCAGTGCGTCCGTTCACGCGATCAGGTCGTGTGAAATCACACGAACCCGATGGGAATTGAGTCGGGTCGACGGGGTGTTTCGGCCGCTACGCGTACGTCATGACGAGGTACATGACGGCCTCGGTCTTGCCGGGATTGTGGTACTCGTGCGCGACATCGGCCTGGAAAAACACGGCGTCTCCGCGCGAAAGCATCAAGCGCTCCGAGCCGACGTGGAGCTCGAGCGATCCCTCCACCACCACGAGGTTCTCGGTCGTTCCGGGCGCGTGAGGATCGGCTCGCTCGAGCCCTTTCGGTGAAAGCCTGAGCTCGTAAAACTCCACCTTGCGGGGGCCATCGAACGGAAACAAGGCTCGCGACGAGAAGCTGCCGTCCGCCGAAGAGAGCACCTTGGCCTTCGAACGCGGCAGCACTGCCGTCGTCGGAGTGGAGCGGTGAGTGATCAGGGTCGAAAATGACGTGTCGAGCGCGCGAGCCACCTTCCAGAGCACGTTGATGGTCGGGGTGCTCTGGCCGAGCTCTATCTGTCCCAACATCGCGCGGCTGACCCCGGACGCCTTCGCGAGGCGCTCGAGAGACAGGCCCTTCTTGACGCGAAGGTGACGCAGGTTGGCGCCGACCACTGGGGTGAGATCGGACGCGGCCGGGCTCGGCGGCTCGGATTCGCGATCCTCGTTCTTGCTCACGATCGATGCCGTCACGAGGGACCCTGGGTCGAAAAGGAAGGAGCCGTTAGAGGCGCGGTCATGGAGTGGGCGTCACTTTAACAGAAAGTCTTCTTGTTTGGTAGACTGATGCGCGCTCGCCAACATGAGCAGTTCCCGAGAGGAGAACGCACGAATTACGGGGAGTGTTGGTCGAGCAGCCGGCGGTCGTCCGTGGGTGAAGTCAGTCTCCTTCATTTTGCTGGACGCCTGGCTTCCTTTCGAGGTCGGGGTACCTTATGCTCCTTCGCTCGATACTGCGCAGACTCTCCGGCGGTGTCGGAGGGGCGCTCTCTCAGGAGAACAGCTATGTCATTGCACATCGGTAGCATTGCACCCGACTTCGAACAGGACTCCACCCACGGCAAGATCCGCTTCCACGAGTGGCTCGGCAACGGCTGGGGCATCCTGTTCTCTCACCCCAAGGACTTCACGCCCGTGTGCACCACCGAGCTCGGCCGCGCCGCGAACTTGAGCAGTGAATTCAAGAAGCGTGGGGTGAAGGTGCTCGCGGTCAGCGTCGACGACGTGGACAGCCACAAGCGCTGGATCTCGGACATCGAAGAGACGCAGAAGGCCTCTCTCGATTACCCGATCCTCGGCGACCCGGACCGCAAGGTCGCGAAGCTCTACGACATGATCCACCCCGAAGCGAACGACACGCTGACGGTGCGCTCCGTCTTCTTCATCGACCCCAACAAGAAGATCCGCGCGCTCATCACGTACCCGGCGAGCACCGGCCGCAACTTCGCCGAGATCTTGCGCGTGCTCGACTCTCTCCAGCTCACCGACACTCACAAGGTGGCGACGCCCGCCGACTGGAAGGACGGCGACGACGTGATCATCGTCCCCGCGCTCCAGGATCCCGAAGAGCTCAAGCAGCGCTTCCCGAAGGGGTTCACGGCGATCAAGCCGTACCTCCGCGTCACGCCGCAGCCCAACAAGAGCTGACCGACGGGCCTCCGCTCGAGCCTCGGGGTCGAACGTCTGACGGCGCTCCACCCCGAGCTCGACGAGCCCGGGCCCAGGTTCCACCCGATTGAGTGACCCGCCGCCCTCGCGTCAGCCTCGAGCGTAGCGGATCACGTCGATACAGCGCGCCTCGCGCGTTCCGCGGTTCTCGTAGGAGTGCGGCACGTCCGCGCGGAAGAACACCGAATCGCCGACGCCGAGATCGTAGCCGTGCTCACCGACCAAGAGCCGAATGGCGCCGGTGAGGACAATCATGGTCTCGGTCGTGTGACGGGCGTGCGGATCGCTCTTGTGCACGGCCTTGGGTTGGAGGCGAAGCTCGTAGACCTCCACGTCGGTGCTCGCTCCTCCCGGTGAGAGGAGCAAGCTCTCCACGCGACCGTCGGCGCTACGGAGCGGCGGAGCGTCCCCGTAGCGCAGCACCCGCACGTCGTCGTCCGCGCGGGTGCCCATCAGGTCCTGAAAGGGTACGTCGAGGCCGACGGCGATCTTCCAGAGCACCGCCAGCGTGGGGTTGGTCCGACCGCCCTCCACTTGAGAAAGGGCGGCTCGGCTGACCCCGCTCCTCGCTGCGAGCTCGTCGAGCGAGAGCTCGCGCTCCCGGCGGAAGCGCTTCAGGCTGTCGGCGACCTGACGAGCGAGCTCGGCCGCGCCGAGATCGTCACCACTCGACGCGCGGGGCTCGAGCACCTCGTTGGCCACGGGAACCAGCGCGTCCTCCGTCGCCCTCGCGGCCGCCTTGCGAGTGGTCACCCTGGTTCGAGTGACGGCGCTCATGATGCGAAAGCCTGGGCTCGCTCGATCCCGTTTTCGACTCGGCTCTTGGTGCTCGCGAGCCGTGTGGTCTGGAGCGCTCGAGCTGCCTCGAGCGGTCGCGGATCGACCCAGGCGTCGAAGTCGAAGTCGCGGTCGAGGATCCCGTGCAGGAGGAGGAAGTTCTTCTGCTGCCTGAAGAGCTCGAGGCGCTCGGTCGAGAGATCTGGATGCAAGGACTGGTGGAAGGTCTCGCCGTAGGCAGTGATGACTCCGTCTGCTCCGCCACGAGTCTCGCTCTCGAGGATCGAGCGAACGCCCCCCAAATTGTGCTGCGCCCAGTCGGCAGCGCGCAGGGTCTGGTCGAGGAAACGAACCACCAGGTCGAAGTGGTTCTCCAGCAAACTTTCGTGCGCGGTAATGGGTCGCGGGGTGCCGTTGTTCACCCGGAAGCGCTTGTCCGGCAACAGATCCAGGTTGATACCGACAACCGCCCCGTACCTGCGCGCGGAGTCCACGGCGGCGGCTCCCTTGACGTAGACGGCGTCGACCTTCCCCTCGATCAACGCTTCGAGCCCGGTCCACAGCCGCTGCACGCCTTGCTCACGATTTTCGCGTTTACGCCGTTCCGTGGGAACCTCCACGAGCTCGACGTCGTCGAGCGTGAGGCCGGCCGAGGCGAGGGCCCCCTTGTAGCCGTGGAGCGACATGCCGCGCGCGATGCTTCGTCCGCGCGTGTTGTTGCGAAGGTCGGCTTCGTCGAAGGCGGGTAGCGCCGCTCGCTTCCCCTTGAGGTGCCGCGGTTCGGTGATGTCGGAACCGGGGCGCACCAGGATGGTCTGCCACTCGTCGATCCAGGTGAGACCGATCAAGCGCGTGGGCGCTCCCTGCGCTCGCGCCGGCAGCGCGAGGAGGTTTCCGCCTTCTCGGATCAGCTCGGGGAGTTCGTGGTCGTAGTGGTGCCGGTTGAGCTCCGGGGTCTCTTGCAGTGTCTGGACGGTGATCCCGTCCCTGGCGAACTCTTCCCCCAACCAGCCGAGCTTGTACGCGAGGCCGGTCGCCGTCGGGACCGGGCAGCGCGTGAACCAGATCTTGTCGACTTTCTGCGTAGAATTGGACATTTCTTGGCCTTTCCGAGCTCACTTGGTGAGCTCGACCTGTACGTCGAGCGTGACTTCGTCCCCCACGACGACTCCCCCGGTTTCGAGTCCCTTGTTCCAGGTCAAGCCGAACTCGGAGCGCTTGATCTTGCCGCCGAGCTTGACTGAACGTACCTGCTTGCCCCAAGGCGACTTCACGGCCTCGCTCACCGTCGCCGTCAGCGTGACCGGCTTCTCGATGTCGCGGATCTTCAGTGTGCCGTTCACCTTGTAGCCCTCGCCGGCCTTGCTGATCGACTTCGACTTGAAGGTCAGCGTCGGATACTTCTTCACGTCGAAGAAGTCCGGACCACGCAGGTGCTCGTCTCGCTTCGCGTCTCCGGTGTCGATCGAGCTCGCGGCGATTTCGATCTCGGCCTTGCTCCTGGTGAGGTCGGCCTCGTCGAGAGCGATGGAGCTCTTCGTCACCTGGTTGAAGCGCCCGGTCGCCGTGCTGACGACCAGGTGGGGAACACTGAAGCCGACTCGCGAGTGCGAGCCATCGTACGTCCAGGGCACCGCGTCGGCCTGGGCGAGAGAGGTGACGAACAGGAGGGCCGAGGCGGCGAGAAGGTTGCGCATGGGAGTAGAGCTCCTTTCGGGTGGACCTTCTAGCGCTCGCGCAGAGCGATGTCTATCAAAATGGACGGTTTGTTTGTTTCGTGGAAGCGCAACAGGCTGCCTAGCTGTTGATTTCAATCGGCTATTTATGTTCGTGCGGGGCGGTCATTGCTCGGTGACTAAAACTGGGTGTCTTTTATGATAGATGATTTGCCATGTCATCGACTGACCCGAAGCGTCGCAAGGTGGTCCTCTCCACGCTGGGAGCGCTGTTGCTGTCCGCCCTCACGCTCGCGGGGCTCTCCCGCGCCCAACGTACGGAGGCCGATACGGCCCCGCGAGTGGTGCGCATTTCGACCGGAAACACGTTTCTCAACGGTAAGCGCGCCTTCACGGGGCTCCAGGCGGTCATCGTCGAGCACGACTTGTTCGCCGAGCTCGAGCGCCGGAACGTGAAGGTCGAATGGGTCCCCATCGCGGGCGCTCAGACGGGTCCGCTCATCAACGAGGGCTTTGCCAACGGCACCATCGACGTCGCAGGGTACGGAGACTTACCCTCGATCATCGCGAACGCCGAGGGCGTGAAGACCAAGCTGATCGTGCCGACCGGTCGAGGATCCGAGACCTACCTCTTGGTCCCGAACGACTCGACGGCGCGTTCCCTCGGCGATTTGAAGGGCAAGAGGATCGCCATCCATCGCGGCAGGCCCTGGGAGTTGCCGCTGAGTCGCCTGATCGACTCGCTGGGCCTAAGCTACGCCGATTTCGAGATCCTGAACCTGAACACCGACGCTGGGGCTGCGGCGCTCGCCGCGAAGAAGGTGGACGCGCTTTACACGATCAACGCGCACCTCCTGGTCCAGAAGGGCGCGGGAAAGATCATCTGGTCGACGGAGCAGGCTCCGCCCGACTGGAAGATGAGGGCAGAGCTCTGGGCGTCGGCCGCGTTCGTCGAGAAGTACCCGGACCTTACCCAGATCATCGCGAACGCGTACTTGAAGGCGGCACACTACGCGTCCCTGGAAGAGAACCGCGAGGCGATGCTAGCGATCCTGAGCCGGAACGGCACGCCGAAGGACGTGCTCGAGAAGGAGTACGGGACCGGTGCGACCTGGAAGGATCGGTGGTCACCGCTCTTCGACGAGCCGCTCTTCGTCCACTACCGGCACGCGATCGAGTACTCGGCTCACAAGAAGATCATTCGGAATCCCGTCGACTTCGAGACGATGTACGACCCTCGCTTCGTCACGGCTGGATTGCGAAAGCTCGGTCTCGAGGGACACTGGCGGCCCAAGGTCGCCGAAGTGTCGAAGTGAGCAACATCGCGGCTCTCGTTCAGGCGCTTTCGCGCAGCGCGTCCGACCCGAGCTCCGCTCGCCGAAAGGCTTCCCACAAGCGAGCGTAGCGCCCGCCGCGGACGAGCAAGTCGTCGTGAGAGCCGCTCTCTGCTACCGCGCCGTTCTCGATCACGACGATGCGATCGGCGGCGCGGGCCGTTTGCAGACGATGAGCGATGAGGAGTGTCGTCCTCCCGCGGGCGACTCGCCGCATGGCGCGTTGCACCTCTGCTTCGGTGTCGAGGTCGAGGTTGGCCGTGGCCTCGTCCAGGATCAGGATCTTGGGCCGCACGAGCTCGGCGCGCGCGAGACAGAGGAGTTGGCGCTGGCCTGCCGAGAGCGAGCGCCCTCCGGCGGTCACCGGAGTGAGGTAGCCCTCCGGGAGACCGGCGATGAACTCGTGCGCCCCCACGGCCCGCGCGGCCCTCTCGATGTCGAGGTCGCTCGCTTCGGGTCTGCCGTACCGAATGTTGCTGAGGACGGTCCCCGAGAACAAGAACGGTTCTTGAGGCACGTAGCCGAGCTGCTTCCGGAAGGCAGTCATGGCGATTTCGGTGAGCGGGATGCCGTCGACGGCGACGACGCCGTGCGTGGGGTCGTAGAAGCGCGCCGCGAGCTTGACGAAGGTGGACTTGCCCGCGCCAGTCGTGCCGACCAGCCCCACGGTTTCGCCGGGCTCGACCTCGAGGTCGACACCTCGCAGCGCTTCGGGCGCGCCCGACGCGTAGGCGAAGCGCACGCCCTCGAAGCGGACGAGCCCCGCGAGCTCGCCCGGATCGCGCGCGGGGGACGCTTCCGGCGTCCGGCTCTCGACCGCGAGGAGCTCTCGCACTCGCCCGAGCGAAACGCGCGCCTGGATCCACTGGTCGAAGACCATGGAGAGCTGCTGCAGCGGCGTGAAGAACTGATCCAGGTAGAGCAGGAACGCGATCATGACTCCGGCGCCGACGCGACCACTCGCGAAGTGCACGGCGCCGAGTCCCAGGGTGATCGTCTTGGCCAGCACCGATAGGAACTGGAGGAACGGGAAGTAGAGCGACATCATCCGCATCGAGCGC
>JAEZYO010000049.1 GCA_023419055.1 Pseudomonadota bacterium
CCCCTCCTGTGTCGAAAGCAAGTGCGTCCGTATGCACCGTCGATCCCCACCGAGCCAGCTCCCTCACGGCGAGATGCGTGGCGTGGCGTCACGCCTGGAGCGTTGCCTGGGCGAGTACCTGAGCCCGATCACGGCGAAATCCGTCCTGGTCTCCGTGTGCAGGAAGCTCGGCGTCCAGGCCACGGCGCTCGATACGTTGCAGGAGAACGTGCTGATCACGGTGCTCGATCAGGCCCTCAATCTGTACCTCACGGGAGCGGAGCGACAGCAGGCGCTCGCGGGCGTTCGCGTCGCCCTCAAGGCGCGGAGCCAGGCCCCGGAGCAAGCGACCGCCGTGGTGATAGCGCTCGTGAACGAAGCCGACGTGACGCTCGCGCGCGCGACGGCGTTGCGCGTGGCGTTGGGCGCCGGGCTGGTCAGGCCGGACGCCGTCAAGGTGAGCACGGTTGTCTCGGAGCTTTCGCGCAACATCCTGCAGTACGCCGGGTCCGGTCAGGTCGAGCTCAGGACGGTCTCTTCGCCGAACGCGGGCGTGGCGATCGTCGCGACCGATCGAGGGCCCGGCATCGCGAACATTCAGGAGATCCTGGACGGCAAGTACCGCTCGCGCACCGGCATGGGCGTCGGCCTGATCGGTAGCCGCCGCTTGATGGATCGGTTCGAGGTGGTCTCGGAGCGAGGCAAGGGAACCACCATCACGGCCACGAAGTACGTTTGATCGTCAGACGCCCGGCGGCGGGCGAAGGGAGCGTCGTGGAAGACGTTCGAATACAGAAACTCGAAGATCTCTTGCTGGTCAATGTGCCACCGGAGCTCACCGACAGCGACGTCCTTCGGCTGCGGCGGCAGACGCTCCAAGCGGTCAAGACCCACCGTTCTCGCTGGGTGCTGCTCGACTTCGCAGAGGTCGACGTGTGCGACAGCTTCTTCGGTCGTTTCATCCACTCCATGACGGAGACGGTGCGCATGATGGGCGCCAGGGTAGTGGTATCCGCGCTCCAGGACGCGGTCGTGGAGACGCTCGTCGAGATGGGGTTCACGTTGCCGGGGGTGCACGCCGTGCTCGACCTGGATGACGCGCTGGCTCTCAGCCGGGACACGACGGACACCGAAGAAGACGACGCCCTCGACGAGTGGCTCGAGAGCGAGATCGCGGGCGGCGGCTCGCCGGAGCGATCGTGAGCGCAGCAGAGGCGGCGGCGTTTCGCGCGCTGGTGGACCGATCGTCGTGTCCGATGGCGATCCTCGATTGCGATGGGTACTTCATCTACGTCAACGGCGCGTTCGCCAGGTTGTTCGGCACCGAGACGACGCCCGATCTCTTTCCCGACGTGGACTCCGCCACGCTGCTCGCGCCCGAGGCGGGCTCCGAGCTCCGCTCCGACGTGCTCTCGGTCGCAGCGGCGTCGGGCTGGGAGGGCAGGCTGCGGCTTCTGCGCAAGGATCGGCTCGACGACGGGCTCTTCGTGAGGCTCTCGCCGGTTCGCGCTGGCTCACCCGACGCCGAGAGCGCTCTGCTCGTGGCGGAGCTCGTGCCGGATCGCCTTGTCTCGGCCGCGCCGGTCGCGGCGCGAGCGCCCGCGCGGGACGAGGGTGACATCCCCGTGCTTCCGGTCGCCACCCGAGTCATCGTGGTGCCGGTCATCGGGGAGCTCGCGTCGAGACGCTCGCAGCTCCTGTTGCGCCGGCTCCTCGCGAGCATCAGCGAGCACCGGGCGAAGGTCGTGATCGTGGACGTGACGGGGCTCGTGAACGTGGACGAGCGCGCAGCGGACTACCTGGCCAAGGCGGTCTTGGCGGCCCGCCTGAAGGGCGCAAAGACCATCGTCTCCGGCGTCTCGCAGGAGACCGCCGAGGCCCTGACGGAGATCAACGCCGAGTGGGCGGAGATCACGACCGTGGGCCAGCTGGAGATGGGTCTCGCCATGGCGCTCCGGGACGTGTCGAAAACGGAGAGCCGTCGCCGAGCACCGGGGGCTCGTGGTGGCCGATGAAGTGCGGGCCGAGGAATCTTGGGTCGTGGACTCGTCGGCCGTGGCGCTGGCAGTCCGGCAACGGGCGCGCGAGGTCGCGCTCGAGCTCGGGTTCGGCGCGAAGGCGAGCGAGGCCGTGACCATCGCCGTGTCGGAGCTCGCGAACAACATCGTCGATCACGCCGGTTCGGGTCACATCCTGATCCGAACCGTGCGGGACGAGGCGCGGATCTGCGTCGTGATCGTGGCGCGTGATCGCGGACCGGGCATCGCGGACATCGACTGGGCACTCACCGACGGGTGTTCCTCCGCCGGTGGTCTCGGCTGCGGGCTGCCCGCCGTGCGGCGCTTGATGGATGAATTTCGGATCGATTCCGTGGTCGGGCGAGGCACCGAGATCACGGTGAGGAAGTGGTTGGCAGGACCGACGTAGCGGGACAACGGAGCCAAACGAAAATGCAAGATCTCGAGAAGCGCATCGCGGACCTGGAGAAGGTGTTGAATCAGCTGTCGAACGGCCAGTTCGACGCGTGTCACGAGCTCGAGGCGCGAGACGACGCGCTGGGCGGCGTCGAGAAGGCGCTCAACTACGTGCTGATGGACCTGCAGACGATGACGCTCGCGAGCCAGGAGCGTGAGGCGTTCCTCGAGCAGCAGCAGGAGGCGCTGCTCGAGAAGTCGCGAGTCATCGAGGAGCAGAAGGCGCAGGTCACCGACCAGGAGCGCGAGCTTCAGGTCAAGCTGAACATCATTCAACAACAGGCGGCCGCGATCGCCCAGCTGTCCACGCCGATCATGGAGATCTGGCAGGACGTGCTGCTCTTGCCGATCGTCGGGACGGTGGACACGCACCGCAGCGTCACCGTCAAGCGGACGTTGCTCCAGATGATCGGTCGGACCAGGGCGAAGTGCGTCATCCTGGACATCACGGGCGTGGAGCTCGTCGACTCCGGGACGGCCAATCACTTGCTCAAGGTGGTGCGGGCATCCGGCTTGATGGGCGCTCATTGCGTCCTCACGGGGCTGAGTGATTCTGTCGCCGAAACGCTGGTCGACCTGGGTGTGGACCTCTCGGAGGTCGCGACCCTGGGCAGCCTGAGGGACGGCCTCCGCTACTGCCTCAAGTTCATTCGCGCCGCTTCCGACACGGCGGGCGCGCCTGCGTGAGCTCGAGCCCGGCGAGCCCGGGCTCCATTCTGGAGAGGGACTGACACAATGGCCAATATCGCGAGCCTCGGTGACGACGGGTACAAACAGGTCGAACGGCAAGTCCAGCTGCTCGGGCGTGGCAAGTCCACGCTCGAAGCGGCCGCGAGGGCGTACTCCTCGCTCATCTACGAGCAGTTCGAAGAATCGGTGGTGCTCTCCAGGCTGTTCGCGACCGTGCCGCGGCGCGACCTACCGCCCGCGCGGTCGCAGTTCGTGCGCGCGCTCGCCGAGTCGGCCGGCGTCGCCAAGACCGTCGACGACGACACGCTGGTGCTGAGCCTGCTCGGGACTCGCGGCGTGGAAGCCGAGTGGTCGGACGTGGCGAAATCCAAGGGTCACGTGGGGATCCCGCTCGCCTCTTCGGCTTTCGTATCGGCGATCCCCATGGTCTCGAGGCTGCTCCACCAGCTCGGCGCCGGCGTGGACTGGATCGACAAGAAGGACACGTCGATCGTCGCGCGCGCTCTCGGGCTCGTGGGAGGCTTGTTCTTCGTACAGGATGCCGCCAGCGAGGTCGACGCCCAGGGCAGGAAGATCATCCCCGCTCAGGACTTCGTCTCGAAGTACGGGGTCAAGAGCGTTTTCGGCTTCGGCGGTGGCTACGCCGGAACGCAGACGTTCGTCATCTCCATCAACTTCTTGCGTGACCCCATCGACCGCCCGGTCGCCGAGCGCTTCCTCGGCCACGTCGATCGCTTCAAGGTCTCGACCGCCGACGTCGTGCGGAAGCGGGCCGTGTTCGACGTGTAGAGCCCAGAGTGGATAGCCGCTTCGAAATCGGCTCCGTGTGCCGCGCCTTGTCGCTCGCGGAGCCGTCGGGAGACGCCTGGACCGCGCTCTTTAGCGAATGCCTGACCATCGTCGCAGTCGACGGCGTAGGGCACGGCGCGCCGGCGCACGAGGCCGCTCTTGCTGCGATCACCACGGCCCGCGCCTCGCTCGAGCGAGATCCGCTCGCCCCGCTCGACTCGGTCATGCACGCGTGCCACGCCGCGCTGCGCGGCACGCGCGGAGCCGCCGTGGGGCTCTGTCGCTTCGATCCAGCGCGCGCGAGCGCCTCGTACTGTGGCGTCGGCAACACGACCTTCTTGCGCCACCCCACGCGGAGCGGCACCGGGGTCTCGCTGCCCGGCATCGTGGGCTGGAAGATGCGGACGGTCCGCGTCTTCGACACGACGCTCGCTCCCGGCGATCTCTACGCCTTTCACTCCGACGGCATCGCCTCGGGCTTCTCGCTCGAAAGTTACGCCAGATTGCCCGCGCAGCAGGCGGCGGAGCAGGTGCTGCGCGAGCACGGCAAGATCAGCGACGACGCGCTGATCGTGGTGGTGCGTTTTCGACCAGACTGACTCCGCGCGCCGACTCCACGAGCTATCCTTACGTCCGGACCCGAGGGCGAGAGGTCAACGCATCCGATGTCGACGCGGTTCCACCTCACGAGGAGTGTTGCTGCAAGCTTGCTGCGAGTGGCGGGCTGGCAACTGGCCGGCAAACCGCCGGACGTGCCGCGCTGTGTGGTCATCTTCGCCCCCCACACCTCCAATTGGGACTTCGTGCTGTTGCTCCTGGCGCGCTCCGCGTTCGGACTCCGCGTGAACTACCTCGCCAAGCACACGCTGTTCCGCTTTCCGTACGCCTGGTTCTTCCGCCTGACTGGCGGCATCCCGGTCGACCGCTCCGAGCACCACCACGTCGTAGCGAGCATGGCCCGGCGCTTTACCGAGCGACCCGTGCTCTGGCTGGCTATCGCCCCGGAGGGTACACGGGCCAGGGCGGACCACTGGCGAAGCGGCTTCTACCGCATCGCGCTCGCCGCGCACGTACCGGTGTTGTGCGCGTTCCTCGACAGCAGGCGCAAGCAGTGCGGGCTCGGCGATCTCATCGAGCTCACGGGCGACGTCGCAGCCGATCTCGGCCGGATCCGCGACTTCTACGCGGACAAGGAAGGCATACGCCCCGAGCTCGCGAGCGAGATCCGGTTCGTGACCGCGACAGAGTGAGCTCTCGGTGCCGCGCCCTCGTGTCGTTGACCGCGCCGCGTGCCGCGAATACCGTGCTCTAGATGCGTGGGTTCCAATGGGTCTTGTCGCTGGTCGCAGGTCTCGCAGTCGCGTGCTCTGACGACGGCGGAGGTTCCGGCAGCAAGGGGCCTCAGGATGTTGGCGGGTCGTGGTGCGGTACGGAGGTCGCTACCGCTTCGGATTGTGTCGACGACGAGGTGATGTTCCTGGAGCTCGAGCAGGACGGGTCCACGGTCGCTGGGCAGTACTGCGAGAGCTTCGGGGACGACGACTGTCACGCGCTGACCGGCCGCGTCGAAGGAAGCCAGCTGACGTTCGAGTACCATTTCTCGTCCTACACCGTGACGGCCACGCTCGAGATCGGCTCGACCTTGAAGGGCACCTTCTTCTCGACGAAGTGCGGCTGCGAGGTCCCGGTCGAACTCTTCGGCGTTCCCTGAGCCGCACGCCCTCAGTCACGGCCATACGCGCGCGCGGAACGCCCTGCTGAAGCCAGCCGCGGTCACTTTTTCGTGACCTTGATCTTCGATACCAGCGTTCAATCTGCGTGCGAGCTGCTCGCGAGGAACCATCCAGTCCAGCGCATGCTCGCGTATACAGGCCATAGTCCCACGAACCGCGACTACGAGGCCACCGTCCGCGAGCTCGATGACGCCATCACGACCCCGCCAGTCGCAACCATCCTCGGGATCGCGTCCAAGGTATAATTCAGTCTTGTTTGCGGAATTCGAGTCCGCTCATGTCAATGTCGTTCAACTGGCCCGTGCGATGCGATGACCAGATGAAGCGTACTTCGCACTGCCACGCAGTCAGGCTAGTTTCGTAGCACCGTTCCTGAGAGCCGAGCCACCGACATGTCGCAGTTGGCGAGCAAAGAGGTTTCCGCCGAGCGGGGCGACGCGGCGACGCTCGAAGCTGGCGCCGCTGAGTGGCGGGCCGGCGCGCTAGTGAACGTGGCCTAGTTCCCAGATCGAGTGACCGTGCGGCACCAGGTCCGCGGCGATACCCGGGCGAGGAGGCTCACCAAGGTGTGCTCCCCAGATCGGCAGGGCACAGACGACGGCGGTCATGACAAGGACCGTGATCGCGGCAATGAATTGCCATCGAGCTATCTCGTGGCGACGACGCAACGACGGAAGCGACGACACCTGAAGCGCAACTGACGTGGCCGCGAGAGGCCAAGCGATGGCGGGAACAGGGAGCAGCCAAGCCACCATCAGGAGGCCCACACCGAACCTGAGCGCTTCACGTCGTCAGCCAACGTACCAGGTCTTGGTGCGTCGGCCGAGCGAAGGTGAGCACCGCTCCTCGGAGTCACCTCCACGTGCCTCGAGAGCGGACGAACGGTAACGAATTCGGTAGCCCGCCGCCGACTGCAGCGGATCCATCCACGCCTGGTGCCGTACTACTCGTGGAGTCCCTCCCGCGCCGGGCGTGCCGCGCGATCCAGCTCCTCCTTCTGCACCGGAGTTGCGACTTTGCAGCTGCGGCCAGCTCTCTCGAAAGAGCTGCGCCACCCCTCCATATAGAGAGCCAGGTTCTTGTCGTAAGCCTTTTGACCATGCGTGACCCTATGTCACGAGCAGCGGGGTGCTTGAGGGGACACCCGACACCTATCGGGCCGGCGCCGACCCGATGCTTGCTGGAGCCGGGCTGGTCAGTGAGAGCTGTCTCCTCCCGCGCCGTCGTGTGAGCCAGCGTTCCCGCTCCCATTGACGTCGTAACCGCCGTCAGCATCGAAGGAGTGGTTCACGTCAAACGCGGGATCGCCGCCACGGTCGTCACCGAAAGAATGATGAGGGTCCGACACGATGTCGTGATGGTCGGGCCACGCTGACGTGTCGATAGCCGAGCATTGCGCGAGCGATAAGCCCAAGAGTGGGGCCGCACCAGCCTCGCCACCGGAACTGCGTTCGGCAACGAACTCGACGTACGCTCGCTTCGAGCAGAACATGGCGCATGCGTAGGGTGCATAGCGCTCGTTGAAGCCGTGGAGCTTGATGGTCAAGAGGACCTGGGCGGGAGTGTAGCGACGCCCCCGCCCGTATCGTTCGACGAGCAAGCGGCCGAGGTTCGCGCGGTAGCTCCGCACGGCTGCCCACTTGCGGAAGCGTTCGAAGATGGGGAAGGTCATTGCCGCGCCACCAACTAGGTACGAGCTTTATCGTATTCAGCCTCGAGCCGACGCGCTGCGATCTCGGCACCGTCCCAGCCGACCCCTCTGGCGAACGCGCGCGCCCGCGCTGCTACGGCCGGGTCGAGCACCTCGCGGAGAGCGCTCTCCAGGGACGCCTCGCTCCTGGAGGCATGCGGAGTCGTGGTCCCGATTCCGAGCTCCACGACGCGGCTGGACCAGTAGAACTGGTCTCCGAACATCGGCGTGATGACGTGCGGGACACCAGCGCCCGCTGCCGCGGCGGTCGTCCCGGCGCCGCCGTGATGCACGACTGCCGCAACCCGCGCAAAGAGCACATCGTGGCTCACGTCCCCCACTGCCGCGCAGTCCGGCGCATCGTCCACGAGATCGAGATCCGACCAACCCCTCGAGATGATGATCCTGCGGCCCGCAGCACGAGCTGCGCTGACGAGCACGGGGGTCACGTCGCCTCGAGCGGGCATGCTGCCGATGCCAAAGAAGATCGGCGGCTCTCCGCGTTCGAGGAACGCTTCGAGATCCGGGGGAAGTGGCATCCGATCAGGCAGGACCCATGCGCCCGTCTGGAAGATCTCCCGCCCCGGCGTCGCGGGCACCGGCGCGAGAGCGGTATCGGCTGCAAGCCAGGTATGGTCCGTGAGCACGTAGTCGAGCACGTCGCCGATCGAAGCCATGCCGAGCTTTGCGCGGTTCTTGTTGATGCGATCGAGCACGCGCTCGTTCCACTCCTTGGCGGCGCTGCGCCAGCGCTCCTCGATGCTCGCAGGCGCTGCTGTGCTCGGTCCCTGACCTGGCGCCGGCGGGAGATCGGGCGACGGCAGCGCCACCGGGGCGTAAACCGCCGTGACACAGCCAATCCATGCGTGCTCGGCGATCGACGGTGCCGCGTACTGGTGCGCGTTGGCGCCCACGATGACGTCGCACCCCTCAGCGGCGGCGCGACCAGCCGCCTTGCGTTGCCGACACTTCGCGGCATCCGCATCTTTCGGGTCACGTTCGCGCGAGGTTCTCGGAGCCGGCGTCGGTCCATCGCGCCCTCGCAGCGACAATCGCATGATGAAGCGCGGCACAGGTAGAAGAAGAACCCAACTCGATGTCCTCCGTGTGCAAGGCACGCTCCAGGACTACACGATCGTACGGGCCCCCGAACTCACCAGCGAGAGACACGTGGGCGTTCAGAGGGAGGGCGACGCGCCAGTAAGGAATGCCTGCCCATGTCCACCGATTCACGAAGCCGCGAGCGGAGACTTCAAGGTGGAATCCGCGCAGACAAGCAGCGAGTGTGGAACAC
Organism: Pseudomonadota bacterium; assembly: GCA_023419055.1. The sequence continues at coordinate 8,650 of JAEZYO010000049.1, forward strand.
GCAGTCCCGACGGCCCAGTACGCCAACGAGGCCCGGAGTGTTGGGACACCAAGCATGAACCCACCCAGCATGAGCGCGGTGAGTGGCCAAGCCGGACTGAAGGCGAACCCGCTGATTATCGAACGCGTCGGCTCGTCGCGGGTGGTCCAGCCGTCGGGTGGGATCCGGAGTCGCATCGTGGGAGGTGCTCGACGCTAGTGCGCAGGTCCGGTCATTGCGCAACATCAGACCGTCGATGCGTCCGCGTACAGGGGAAGGCCATTTCGTGCTGGCGGTGTTCGCGCGCAAAGCTCCGCGCAGCGGTTCCACTCGTCCTCGACAATAGTCGAGTGGAGGTGTTCGATTCGATTCAAGTCGTCGGAGAAGAACTCCGCGATCGTAGGAAAGAAGTTGCCCCACGCCGTTCGAGCGTTCGGGCCACGAATGATGTCGGGCGCGGGAGTTGGGCCGTACGCGTTGACGCTGATCAGGTGCTGCCCCGTCGTGAGCGAGAAGTGTTCTGCGAGAACATCGGGAAAGCGGAGCGCAAGCGCCGCGTCGAATTCATCCGAATAGGCGGCGACAACCAGGGGACGCATTGAAACGACGATGGCAGCGCGAGCATCGCCGTACTTCAGACACTCACCGAGGAGCCATTTGAAACGCACGCGCTTGCGGATCGACCACAGCAAGCCCTTCAAACCGAACGCCTCCGGCTGGTAGCGACGAAGCTTCTCCTCCGAGAGGGCCAGGTCAGCGCGGTTCGACGCGAATTCGGCGTAGAGCGGTTGGTTCTCGTCGGTGGTGGCCTGGCTTGAAGGCATTGTTCGGGGCCCCTGCTGTTACCGAAGTTGTCCCCGCCACTGCGTGGCTACGCGATGTCCCAATGTCCAGCGAGTCGCGAGCACACGCCGCAACTGAAGACGTAGACACCCGTAACGTCGTGAAGCGTGTCTTCCCACAATCCAGGCACATCCTCTCCGATGATGGTCGCCAAAAAAGGCCTTCCCATCGCCAGCTGGGGCGCGCTCCGCAAACTCTGCCCGGTTCCACGATCCGACGAATACCATGGGCTGCCGACAGCAGAACTTCCATTGCTCGCCCTGGATCGTCGAGTAGGTGGGTGTGCGGACCATCTCGATCAACAAACGCCGATCGACTCGCGCGCGAATCCAATCTGAATGTGTTGGAATCATCTCGATATCAGCGCAGATCAATCCGGGCGCCCCCTGGGTGAGACCTTCGGACGCCCGCTCCCAGGAGACCATGCCGACTTCGGTGTCCTTCGTGATTGCGGCGCGTCCACTGCGCAGGCACGAAAAGCAACACAGCAGTCGCTCAGGAACGTGAGGGAAGGGCGCGGACCCTCCGCACCGCTTGCACGTTCCGTCCTCGCGGTCGTCGGCATCGAGTCCAACGTCCGTACCACAGCTGGTGCACGAGACAATAACTTCGGCGCCGATGCCGAGCTCGAAGCACACCGCGGAGGTCGTACCACAGAGGCCGCAGGTGCCTGAACCGACGAACCCTGAGGCGTCATGCACTGGGGCTTCGAAAAGCGGAAAGGGTGCTCCTAGCTCGGAGAATGTCGCCATGATTCCTTGTCGGGCCAACGTACCGGCAATAGCCAGCGGCGACAAATCCGGCGCTGACACCGCTCTCAGGTTAGTTGCGCGGCTCGCGTTACGGCTTGCTCGATCCGAGCGGCGGACGCTGTGGATCGTAGTTCGGGTGAGCGAGCGCCTGCAGTATCGCCTCGCGATCACAGCGAGCGCCGGCAAGTTCCCCAGGGTACAGGGCTCGTGCTTCGAGCACGGCTATTTGGCGGCCAGCACCGCGAAGGATCCCTGAGCGCGGCGACCCGTCGAAGAAGAGCGCATAGACGTGCGGCAGCCCGTCGTCGTGTTCGTTGGGGACACGAGTGAGGAGGCAGACCCGACGCTGCAGATTGCGACGAGGCGCGGTCGTCAGCTTCATCAGCCCGTTGGACGGGCTGCATCTGCGGCCGCTCATCCCTCAAGAGGCCGTACTGAACTCCACGGGCGTCAGCCGTTCGTTGTTGACGTGCAGTCGAAAGATGTCCGGTCGCGCATAGTGGCCGACGACGTCCAGGCTGCGTCGCGCCAAGCCGACGCGCTCGAGGTCGAGCTCTGCGTAAAGGACTCCCAGCTCGTCGCGGAGCGGGCCAGCGACGATGTTGCCCCCGGGCGCGACGATCACCGAACCCCGAGTTCACCCAGGCGTCGGCGTTCGGATGGAGCTCGCTCTTCCCGGGAACAGCGTCGGGGAGGTGTCGCCCCTCTCGCTCATTGACGCCGCCGACTACGGTGACGTCGTGCTCTCGCAGACCAGAAGGAGCGGCTGGCGAGTTAGCCGCCGAGCTCGCGACCCTCCCAGTCTACGAGGACCAGCTCGCGCTTCGTATGCAGGCACCATTCGATCAACGCCCTGACTTGTCCAGGAGTGACCGCGTCCTCCGACGTGAATTGTGGACATCGCACGCGGACCCAGGACTCACGTCGAGGGGGAAGGGCGGGGAACTCTCGACCCCGGACGGTGAGATACTGCCGCCCGACAGGTTGATTCATCTGATACCTGACGAAGAAGCTCCTGTCGAGAGAGGCTACCGAGATGGTCTTTGCTCCAAACGGCGCGGCCACCCCCTCGAGATCCACATACACCCACCAG
>JAEZYO010000097.1 GCA_023419055.1 Pseudomonadota bacterium
GGGTCAGGTCGGCGAGCGTCGTCGGCGTGTCGAGATCGTAAAACAGCTTGAGCCCCGTCGCGATCGAGGTCACCCAGCGTAGGACGTCGGCGCCATCGGGTACCGATGAACCGACGAGCACCGCGTCCGCGCGACGAACCTCTGACCCGTGTCGGCGCTCGAGCTCCGCGAGGGAGGAGTAGAAGCGCACGCCGCACTTCTCCGGGAGCGGCTCGTCCCGCTCCGCCGCGAGCGACGCCACTTCGCGCTCGAGAAATGTCACCTCGTGACCGAGCCGACCGAGCGCCGAGAGGAGGGCGCGATAGGTCGTCGCGTGGCGGTTGCCCCACGACGAGGTGATCGAATACCCGAGAACGACGAGCCTGAGCGGTGTGGTCATGACGACGTCGGAGCCCTCCAGCAAAGACTTTCATGCCGCCGTCGTCCCGGTCGACGACGCAGCGCCCCATACGAGACAAAGAGTTTCGGCGGGAGCGCGATCTGTCAATCGGCGAAAAACGCGCACTCGAACGCGTCGCCGCGAGCTCGGGGATATCGACCTTCGCTCCTCGGCACCTGGGTTGCATTCCTCTCTACCCCGGGCGATCGAACTCAGGTCGCCCGTCACGAAGCGTCAGGAAGGAGGACGTCATGACGCCGTCGCTGAAACCCATCTCCGAGCAGGTGATCGTGATTACGGGCGCGTCGAGCGGGATCGGTCTCGCTACCGCGCGTGCCGCCGCCGCGCGCGGCGCCAAGTTGGTGCTGGGGGCACGCAGTCAGGAGACGCTCGACGGCATTGCTTCCGAGCTGCGATCCCGGAACGTCGAAGTGCTCAGCGTCCGGACCGACGTCAGCATTCGAAGCGACCTCGAGCAGCTCGCGAACCGGTGCTTGATCGAGTTTGGTCGCATCGACACCTGGGTCAACAACGCGGGCGTCTCCATTTACGGTCGGCTCGACCAAGTCTCCGAAGAGGACAGCCGCCGACTCTTCGACGTCAACTTCTGGGGCGTGGTCAACGGTTCGTTGATCGCTCTGCCTCACCTGAAGCGCTCCCGCGGAGCGTTGATCAACGTCGGGAGTGAGGTCTCCGATGCCGTGGTCCCTCTCCAGGGCATGTACTCGGCGTCCAAGCACGCCGTGAAAGGCTTCACCGACGCGTTGCGGGTGGAGATCGAAGAGGTCGATGACGTTCCCGTGTCCGTCACGCTGGTTCAGCCCACGGCCGTGAACACGCCGTTCCCGCAGCACGCCCGGAACTACATGAAAAAGGAGCCGAAGCTGCCGACTCCGCAGATCGATCCCGAGCGCGTCGCGGAGGCGATCCTGCGCGCGGCGAGCCATCGGACGCGGCACGTCCGCGTGGGGTTGTTCGCCAAGCTCAACAGCGCCGCGGCCCGGCTGGCGCCGCGCCTGAGCGACAAGATCTCTGCGAAACAGTTCAATCGTCAGCAATACGACGAGGGCCCGCGCAACCCGGAGGGCACGCTCGAGAAGGCGGGGGAGAGCGGGCGGACGCGCGGCACCGGCCCCCGCCGCGGCGAGCTCGAGGCTCGGTAAGCGGCCGGCCCCGCCGCTCGAATCTCGGGGCCGCGGCAACGCGGCCGAGGGCGGCGGGGCAATGCGCCTCGGCGGGGCGGCATATGCCGCAGGTGAGCCGCCCGCTCAGGTCGAGCGCAGCGCCGCTTCGATGGCGGAGAGCACCACGACCTGAAGTGCCAACCATTTGGCAGGGCTGATCGGGGAGCCGTCACGCTCCGCCAGCACGAAGCGGTCGACCGCCCCCGCCCCGACGCGCCGCACTTCGGCTCGGAGGATCTGCACCGAATGCTGGAGCAGAGCGAGCGAAAGCCCGCCCATGAAACCGGAGCGATCCGAGGTTTCCACCTCGAGCACGCTCTGTCCGTTCTCACCCTTCAGGATGCGGACGGTCGTCTCGGAAGGGGCGCTGCGCGCTGGGAGAGACCGGCTGCGGGAGCGGCTCTTCTTGGGGGCTGATGAGCTCTGTTCGGTATGCATGTCGAAGCCAGAAGTTGAGGAGCGCTCTCCGCTCAGCACGTCCCGTGCCAGTGACGAACCCATGGCTTCGGGGGGATGAGACGGCGTCTCCTCGACCGTGCTGCGGGGCACCGCCGGTCGGCCGGGCGCGCTCTTCTTTCTCGGCCGTGGCAGGTGAGCACGCGGGCGCCGGGTCGTGATGGTCCGAGGCTCGAGTGAGGCGAAGGCCAGCGTTCAGCGTCGAAAAGCCATGGCACACGCGATGCTTGGCCCTCGGGTAAGCCCCGCGCCGTGGCCAAGACAAGACCGCCCAGAGCTCATCTCAGGTCGCAGCCCAGCTGTCGGCCGCTCGGGCTCCTGATCTCGCCCACCGCGCGGGGTGTTTCCGTTCCCAGGCCAAGGAGAGAACCATGACCTCACGTGTTGGCTTGTTGGCGCTCGCTGGCGCCGTCACTTTCGGATGCATCACCAAGGGCCCGGAGTCGAAGACGCCCGAGACGCTCACCGCCGCAGATCACGAGGCCGCGGCCGCCAAAGCCGAGCAGCGCGCGGAGGAGAACGAACAGCGAGTCGACCCAGGCAACTACACCGCCCAGCGCTGTGCCCCCGTCGTGGTGCCGCCGCCTACCGCTCAGGTAGCGCCGCAGAGCGGCCCGTCTTTCAGCCGCCCCGAGGACGTTTGCGGCAACTCCACGCTCTCCGCGAGGCGCGACCACGAGCGAGAGGCAGAGCAAGAGCGCATCGCCGCGTCGGAGCATCGCGCCGCCGCTGCAGAGCTGCGACGCGCCGAAGAGATCGCCTGTTCCGACGTGCCCTCCGAGCTCAGAGCGCAAAACCCGTTCAAGCGTCCGGGTGAGGTGTTGGCGGTCGCCCCCATCGCGGACCGTAGCGAGACGGGTAAGGCCGCGAGCCCGCGCGGCGGCGTCGTGTTGGCGCTCCAGAAAATGGATACCGACCCGAGCGCTCTCGAGCGACGCCTGAACTGCCAAGCAGCGATGGCAGCAACCGAAAAGCAACCGGACCTAGCGAACTCGCCCGCGGCAGTGCCCGACGCGAAGAGCTCGGTCTGGGAAGACAACGGTCAGCTCATGGTCGAGATCAGCTCGACGGACCAGACCGCCGCGAAAGAGATCGGGAAGCGTGCACGAGCCCTGATCTCCGAGGACCCGCATCGCGAGAACCCGCACTACTGAGGCGGACGATGGCCAAGGAATCGAGTAAAGAGCCGTGCGCGAGCTGCGGCAACCAGTACGCCCATTCTTTCGAGATCCGGATGAACGGCGAAAGCTACGTCTTCGATAGCTTCGAATGCGCGATTCAGCGGCTCGCTCCGCGCTGTTCGAACTGCGGCGTGGCGATCGTCGGTCACGGCGTCGAGGCCGACGAGCGGACGTACTGCTGCGCGCACTGCTCGCGCGCGGCAGGCGTCAAGGGCATCAGAGATCACGTCGAGCCTGCCGCCGAGTGACGCGGGTGAGAGGGCGAGCGAGACTCGACGGCGAGCTCGCTTCGCCCGTCGCTCTCCTTCGAGCGCAAAACGGGAAATTTTGCGCGGCGCGCTCGGGGAGCATCCCGCTTTCGGCGAGGAAAATCAGGCAGTTGTAAAGGAGGCGGTTCGTTGTCAAACCGTCTCGGATGGCCGGGGGCGTTAGGATTCTCGCGATCGACCTCGACGGTACCCTGCTCGACGCGCACGGGCGCATCGCTACGGTCGATAGGGACGCAGTCGCTCGCGCGCGGAGGGCTGGCTACGAGCCGGTGATAGCGACAGGTCGCTTCCCGTTCGGTGCGTTCGCGGCCGCGCGAGACATCGAGTGCACGATGCCGCTCATCTGCGCCGACGGTGCCCTGCTCGTCGAGCGCGACTCGCCGCCGCGCCTGCTCAGCTCGACGCCCCTGCCGCGGCTCCACGACGTGGTCGAGCTCTGCGATCGGCACGCCCTCCGCCCCTTTCTGCTCAATCACGAGGCGTGGCACTGCCGCCCGCGGGATCGGCTGCTCGCCGATTACGTGTCGGGCTGGGCGGAAGGGGCGAGCGAGCGGCGGCTCGACGAGGCGCGGGAGGTCGTGCTGGTGCTCGGCGTCGGCCGCGCGCTCTCGGCGCGCGCAGCGGTTCGCGCGGCCCGCGTCCTCGAGGGTGAGCACGTCGTGGCGGACGCCTTTCCGCTGTCGCCCTCGCTCTGGGCGGCACGCTTCCGCCAGACCGGCGCGAGCAAGGGCGTGGCTCTCCTCGAGCTCGCCGGGCGGCTAGGCGTGCAGCGCGGCGCGATTGCAGCCGTCGGAAACGACTACAACGATCTATCGCTGTTCAGCGTCGCGGGGCAAAGCTTCGCGATGGGCGATGCTCCCGTCACCGTCCGGCACGCGGCGTCTCACCGATTGAAGGCGACCGCCTCCGAAGGGGGCGGCATCGCCGAAGCAGTGGATCGCCTGATCGCGCTGCAGCACGCGGGCTTCTCTTCAGAAAGACCGAGTCGCGTCCCCGGTGTCGTTGAACGTGAGCAGCGCGACGCTGTCGGTCATGAGCCGGAGAGCGGAGAGTGAGCCGGGCGATATCTCGAGCCGGTTCAGCAGATCGATCGGCACCCCGAGGTAATAGCCGATGGCCGCCTTCAGGGGATCGCCGTGGCTCACGACGGCGACGAACGCGTCCGGGTGATCGCGGCGGACGCGCTCGAGCTCCTCGACCATTCGCGCCTGAACCTCGGATGCGTGCTCGCCGCCTGGAGGGCGCGTCCGGCTCCGCGCAACGTTGAAATCGCGAAACGCCGGGTCCACCTGGAGCTCGCCGAGCTCCTTGCCGGTCCAGGCGCCGAAGTCGATCTCGGTCAGGTTCTCCCTCAGCGTGACCCCGAGCCCGTGCGGCGTAGCGAGCGCGTGCGCGGTTTCCACGCAGCGCTCGATGGGGCTCGAGTACACCGCGGCGATCTCGGTGCGGCCCAGTCGGGCGGCGAGGCGATCGACTTCGACTTTGCCGGCGGCGTTCAGCGGGACGCCGGGCGCCCGCCCGGAGATCCTCTTGCCGAGCGCGTCGGTCGAGCCGTGGCGCACCAGCAAGAGGATCGTCACGACAGCGCCCCCACCTCGCTCCGCTGCGTGTTGGCGGCGTTCAGGGACAGCCGATACGTGAAGGTGTCTTCGGCCAGAAATTCGTACTTGTAGTGCTCGTTGCCGCGCAGAAAGTCGTAGCTTGGCTTGCCGAGATCGTAGGCGTCGCGGATGGTCCGCGCGGCGAGCAGCGCCGAGAGCCTGCGCGAGCCGAACTCCGGGTCATACCCGGTCATGTAGCAGCACGCCGAGTCTCCGAGCAGGAGCTCGGCCGCGCCGAGCGGGCGGTCGCCCTTCATCAAGAGCCAGAGCCGGAGAAGACCCGCCGAGTGCAGGCGCGGAGCCGCGAGCCGGTGGAAGCGTCGCACCGCCTCGTCGGCGAGCACGCTCCCGTCTCCGCTCGGACGAGCGTCATACAGCGTGAAGAGCGCACCCAGCGCGCGCTCGAGCGTGGTGGCGTCGGCGAGCTCGAAGCGCGCGCCGCCGAGAGCTTCGAGCTCGCGTCGACCCTGCTCGAGATCTTGCTGCAGCGGCGCGGGCAGCCGGCGCTCGTACTCCGAGTAGCTCGAGCCGAGCGAGAGCCGCGGGCAGACGCAGTGCGCCTCAGCGTTGCGGCCAAAGCGCTGCGCAATGCCGAAGAGCCGCGAGCCGTGCGGCACGTCCTCGAGCTTGACGCGATCCACCTCGCGCGCCACGTCGCGGAGGCCCTTCGAGAGCACGTCGTCAACGGCGCGGTCTGCGCCGCCTCGCACGATCACGTCGAGGTAGTCGCTGATGCCGATGCCGATCGGCGCCGCCAGCCTCTCACCGCGGTAG
>JAEZYO010000122.1 GCA_023419055.1 Pseudomonadota bacterium
CCGCAAGGTTTCGTCTCCGGGGCGTCCGCACGCTCGTACACGCGCACCGACAGCCCGGCTCGGGCGAGCGCGATGGCCGAGCAGAGCCCCGCAGGTCCGCCACCGATCACCGCGACGTCCGGCGTCACGACGACCCCGACAGCGCGCGCTCTTCTTCGGTCACCCGCACTCTGAGCAGCAGGGCGTTCGCCGTGCTGAAGAGCACCGCCGTGAGCCAGGCGGAGTGAAGGAGCGGCAGCGCGGCGATTTCGAGCACGACTCCCACGTAGTTGGGGTGGCGGAGGTACCGATAGATGCCGCTCGAGACGAGCGCTTCTCCCGGGAGCGTGTAGATGCGCACGCTCCAGCGCGGGCCCAAGGTGTAAATGGCGGCATAGCGGAGCACCTGCCCCGCGACGAAGAGCGCTGCGCAGGTCAGCAAGAGCCAAGGTTCCGGGCGCCGATCCAGGAGCCATACCTCCGCGAGCATTGCCACGAGCCATGCACCGTGCAGCGCGGCCATGACTTTGAAATGTCGCGCAGCGTGCTCTCGACCGCCGCGCGAGCGCAAGTAGCGTTCGTTACTGCTACTGAGCCGGAGCTCGCACAGCCGCTGCAGAGCGACGACCAGCAAGAGCCCCGCAAATAGCCAGAACGTCAACATTCGAGCAGCACGAGCTCCGCGCCGAACCCCGGGCCCATCGCCAACAGCAAACCGGGCCCCGACCAGGGGCGAGCGAGCGCCTGCTCGAGCAGGACGAGCACGGACGCCGAGGAGAGATTCCCGAGCCTTTCGAGACAGGCACGACTTTCGTCGAGCGCGCCCGGCGAGAGCTCCAGGCCCTCCTCCATCGCGTCGATCACGGCCGGACCACCAGGGTGGGCGATCCAGCGCTCGATCTCTCGTGAACTCAGCCCATGCCGGCCCAAAAATTCCCGGACCGCGCTGCCCAACGCGGCACGCGCGAGCTCTGGTACTCGCTCACTGAGGACGATGCGGAAACCGCTGTCGACGACGTCCCAACCCATGACTCGCTCGGTGTCTCGAAACAGCACGGAGCGCGAGTCAGCGACTCTGACGCCGCTCCTGAACGCGAGCGGGTGCTCGTCGCCCACGATCAGCACGGCGACTGCTCCGTCACCGAACAGACCCGTCGCGATCAGGTTCGCGACCGAAAAGTCGTCGGTTCGGAAGGTGAGCGAGCAAAGCTCGACGCACAAGAAGAGCGCCGCATGGCGTGGATGGCCCTCGAGGTACTCGGCGACGCGAGCTATGCCAGCCGCTCCTGCCGCGCAACCCAAACCAAACAGGGGTAGCCTGCGGCAGTCGGGCGCAAACTCCAGGCGATTCATCAAGCGCGCTTCGAGCGACGGCACGGCGATGCCCGTCACCGTGCTGGATGCAAAAAGCTGAACCTCCGTTGGCGGCAAGTCCCCTTGCGCGAGGCAGTCTCGCACCGCTCTTTCCCCGAGCTCGATGGCGGAGCTGATCCAGGCCGAATTGCGATCCTCCAGCCCAGCGAGCTCGGCGTAGCGCTGGAGCGGCAACGCGAGGTGCCGTCCCCCGACCTTCACCGCGCCGAAGAATCGCCGAGCCTGCTCCGCGTCCCAAGTTCGCCCCTGTCGCGCGCAGAAACCCACGACCGCGCCGAGCAGCTCTTCCTGAGAGTAGTAGTGCGGGGGCAGGGCGCTCTGACACGCCACGATGCGAGGCATGCCGAGGGGCTGCAGCAAACGTGCCGCCGTCGGTGGGCAGGGGCGCTCGCATTTCAACCAAGTTCCTGGTGGCTTCGAGTCCGCGGCACCTTGGAAGGAGCGGGGCGCGCTGGTCGGCGCGGTTGCGCGCTTCGATGTCGCCGCTGCGCTTTGACGCCCGTCCGCGAGTCGTGAGAATAAGCTCCCGTCGGGCATGGGCTGCGCGCGAACGAGGCCTCGGTACGAAAGGCAGCTGGTCACTTGGACGGTGATCGGCGCTCTCGGTTGCTCGCCGTACGCGTCGGTCGCCAGACTTCACGAGCCGAAAGCTTCGCCCGCGCAGGCGAACGGCTGCCCGAGAGCGGCGAGCGCTTCCACCGAAGTCGGGCGCCCCGAAGAGTGGAAGTCTCTGAAGCTGAACGTCGTCGACTACTCGCGTCCCTTTCAGCCGCTCGAGCCCGGTCGCTACGTCGTCTCCGTCAGCGGCGACTGCTACGCGGCGAGCGCTCGTTTTTCGTTGCCCGGAGCGGAGGATTTTCGCCAGCACGGGCTGATCGATTGGCCAGTCGCGTTCGAGGGTGACGAGCTCGACTTCGTCGTCCACGAGACCAACGTCACCTCGATCTTGGTGCCGGAGCGCCTCGAGCGCGTTCGAGTGCGCATCGTTCGGGACGGTGTGGTCGTGCTCGATCAAGCCGTCACCAAGGCGACCCTGTGTCCCGCGGTCGAGTTGCCCGCGAAGTCCAAAGACGGACAGCCGAGTTATGCTCCTGGCCTCTGCATCTACGTTCAGGGTGACGAGGACGAGCCGGGCCTTTGCCCTGAAGGGCAGGCGCAGCTGCTGTTTCACTTTGTCGACGACGAGTCGCCCTGGGAGAGCGGCCGCGCCTACGATCTCGAGCTCGTTCAGGACGGTGTCACGACGACCTGCGCGTTCCACGTACCGCTACCTATGCCCGTTCCCGATCCCGAGGGCGAGGGAGCGAAGCCGCGGACGAGCGTGTTCTCTGGTCTCGACCAGAAACCCGCGCTGCCCGACTGCCCTCTCTTCATGGATGACGTGCGCGAACCCAAGGGCGTGATTTTGACGGGACACCCGGCGCGGGTTACGGTGCGCGTGCACAGCGAGGGAACGTCGAGGTTCGAGGGAAGCGCCGCGCTCGAATACTCGGACACGTTGGACTACTGCATCAGCGGGACGAACATCGAGCTCGGTCCCGCGGGCGCCGGCAGCCGGTGAAACGGAGCAGAGTGTATTAGAGTCTTCTTCATGAGAAAGACCTTCCGTCGAGGCATCGCCATTGGCGCGAGCGCGTGCGGCGTGCTTACAGCCGTGCTGCTCGTCGGGTGCGGTGACGACACCTCGGATGACGCTGACGGGACCGGCACAGGGGGGACCTCGAGCGCTGGAAGCGCCGGCTCGGGAGGCACGGCGGGGAGCTCGGGCGGGGACTCCGGCGGCAGCGAAAGCGGCGGCCGAGGCGGCGCGGGTGGGATGCCGCAGAGCCAGGGCGGCGCTGATGGAGGCTCCTCGTTGGGCGGCGCCGACTCCGGCGACGGCGGTAGCGCTGGAGAGAGCTCGAGTTACTGGCGCCCCAAGGCTGGGCTCACCTGGCAGTGGCAGCTGTCCGAGACGGTATCCGAGCCGATCGACGTCGACGTCTACGACATCGACTGGGAGGTCGACCCGTCCGTCGTCGAGGACCTCCACGCTCGCGGTATCAAGGTCATCTGTTACGTGAGCGTCGGCAGCTGGGAAGACTTCCGGCCCGACGCGGACGAGTTTCCCGACGCCGTGATCGGCAACGACTACGACGGCTGGCCCGGCGAAAAGTACGTCGACATCCGGAGCAGCGAGCTCCGGGCGATCATGGCGAAGCGCTTCGACGTTTGCCAGGAGAAGGGGTTCGACGCGATCGAACCCGACAACATGGACGTCTTCGAGCTCGCCGCCGACTCCGGTTTCCCGCTCACGCAAGGTGACGGCGTGGAGTTTGCGTTGTGGCTCGCCGAACAGGCGCACGCGAGGGGTCTCGGCATCGGCCAAAAGAATGCGTCCAGCATCACGGACGAGATCGTGGACGAGTACGATTGGGCGCTCACCGAGAGTTGCTACTCCGACGGCGATTGGTGCGGCGACGTGAGCGCGTACACGGCCGCCGACAAGCCGGTGTTCATGTGCGAGTACGCGGCGGATTCGTTCGCGGACGCCTGTGCCGCCTGGGTCGATCAGGATTACAGCCCGATCTTGAAGGACCTGGACCTGGACGCCCCGATCACGTTCTGCCCCTGAGTGCCCCTCACGAGCTACTGAACAAGGCTCTAGTCAGCGCCGTCCCTAGCAAGCTAAGGTCCCCTTCGATGGTACGGGGAACTGGAAAATGGGTCTGGCGAAGTGCTCTGCTCCTCGGAGCGCTCGGGTTGCAAGGTGCCTGCTATTCGACGGCCGAAGGTGAGTCGACGCAGCCGAACGCGGAGAACGGCGGCTCCTCCGCGGGCGTCGGCTCCGGAGGCAAGCCAGGCTCGAGCACCGGATCGAATGGAGGGACCTCTGCTGGCAACGTCGGCACCGGGCAAGGAGGATCGACGAGTGACTCGCCGCTCGAGGATCTGACGGGCGTGTGGGATCTCGTCGTCACTGGAGATGGAGTTGCCACCGACACCATCGAGATCTCCGAAGATCTCCTGCGGGTGACGACGAGCCGGCGTGAGCTCGTGCTGGTGCGAACGTCGGATGGCTATGACGGCACTTACGAGGGCGGGTTCGTGCGCGCCACCCCTCGAGACGGCGCGGATCTGGATCTCGGCGCCTTGCCGTTGCCCGTCGGAGGGGACTTCAGGCTCGAGGACATCAGTAGCGCGCTCGACTGGTGCGACTACACGTTGACCGCCTCCTCGTTCAGCGGGGACTGCACCGAAGGCGTCTATGATCCGCCGGATTTGCCCGATCTCGGAGGAGCCGTGGTCACGGCAGTTCGGCTCAAGGCGCTGGCCTCCGTGTTCGGCGACCTCGGCGGAGAATGGGAAGTCGAGACGGGTGAGGGCGCGCGCTGCAAGGTGCTCCTGGATGGGGCGTCGCTGGAGCTCTCGTGCCAGGACGCGCGCGCGTACTCGGGGTCCGTCAGGATGGTGTTTTCTCGCGATAGCCTCAGCGGCTCGACGGATCGTGGCATCGAGTTCGCGGCGCAACGTCGCTAAGGCGGCCCTGCTCACGCTGCTCGGGCTCCCCGGCGCGGCGGCTCTCCGCGAGCTCGTCGGAGAGGGTTCGCCGCGGACGGCCGGCTCGAAACGCCAGCCTCGGCTCTGGGTTCGCCAGAGCGCGCCAGGAGAGGGCGACGATCCGCTCCCCCCGCAGGCGGAAGGTGCTTCACTCGCGCGGACCGCGTGGCTCTGCGCGGCTACCCTGCCGGATCAAACGCTGCTGCGAATCCTGGAGGACGTGGGGCAGGCGCTCGACACGCTCGAGGCGCGGGCAAACCCGTTCGCGATCGATCTCTCGGACGAGGACGTGGCCGCGATCGAACGTAGAGTGAGTCGCGAACTTCTTCCGATCTGGAACGCGGCGCGGGCGCTCTCGGCGCCGAGTTGGCGGACGGGGGACGGCGCGTTCGAAGTCGCGATAGAGTCCGCGGTCATCACCCCACCGCGAGGGGTGATGGTGTTCGAGCTCTGGTCGGACGCGACCGCCACGTCGATGCCCGCGAGTGCGCGCTTTGCCGCGTGGGCGCTCACCGGTTCGCGTCTCCGAGTCGTCGATTCGAATCGCAGGGCAGCGCTCCGCGAGCGCGCGCTTCGACCCGACTCGGCAGTCGCGCTCGTGGTCGACGAAGGTGTGCTCGATGTCTCGGTCGGAACCGCGCTGAGCTCACGAGCCCTGGCGTCGCTGGCCGAGCTTCGCGACCGCGTTTCCCGGCTCGAGCCGACGCGCCTACCGCGCGTTGGTACGACGGCGGAGATTTTACGGGCGTTCGCAGCTGGGCTACCTACGGCGCCGCTCTTCGGCTGGCTGGCGCTCGAGCCCGAAGAGGTGTTGGTCGTGCCCAAGCTGCGCTTCGCCACTCGGCCCGATCGCCTGGACCGAGAGCTCGATGAGCCCTGAAACGCGGGCTCGCGCGGTAAGCGGAGCGTAAAAAGCCTCAGCCACGCCGTGCTTCGTAGCCTTTACCGCGGGCGCGCGAGCGGCCAAGCTGTCCCGACCGACGTGACTTCGGCGCGACGCCGCGGTCGGCCGAGATTCAGGGAGGACGATGGTGCTCCGCAACCCAGATCATGTGACCATCGCCGTGACGGACGCCGCGAGGGCGATCGAGTTCTTCGCGCTGCTCGGCTTCCGGCAGGAACGCGTGGCGACGATCGATGGTGGGCTCCCCGCGCGATACATGGGCATGTCCGACATGAAGGCGAAGCACATCACCCTCGCGCTCGAGGGATGCGTGCCTCGCTTCGAGATCCAGCTGCTCGAGTTCGAGCCGGAGCCACCGGAGGACCCGGGCGAGCACCCGACGAATCTGCGACGACGCGGGTACAACCACCTCGCGTTCCGCGTCGACGACATCAAAGCGGTGACCGCCCATTTGGTGGCGAACGGGGTCACCATGCTGAGCGACGAGATGGACTACCTCAGCCGGAGCCTCAGGCTCTTCGAAGGCCCCGAAGGGATCACGCTCGAGCTCGTGCAGTGGGTCGACCCTGGTACCGTCGGGCCGCGCTGACGCTACCTCTTCAAAGTGGGCGGCCCTGAGAGATCCAGGTCTCCACGAGCTGGATCTCCTCTGCCGAGAGCGCCGGCAATCCGAGCGGCATTCCGCGCACGCCTGGCACCTTCGTGCCGGCTTCTTCCGAGTGACGAGCGAGCAGGGCGCGAACGAGGTGATTCTCACCATTCGTCCCGTCGGGGAGAAATAAGCTGCGGCGCTCGCCGGCGTCGTCGACGTAGCCGGCGAGCACGGTCTCGTGCTCCGCGAGGTTGATGCGTCGCCCTGCGAAGCCGAAGCCGCCCGTATTGCCCGGACCGCCGTCGCCGATCGCGTAGTCGGGATCGGCATGGCAGTGCCAGCACGTGTTCCGAAACACGCGCTGCTTGACCTCCGCGAAGAGCACCGGTCGCGTCAGGAGCGGAAGCCGTTCGAACGGCTTCTTCGGAGGGCCGGCGGCGAGCGGCGTCGTGAGCACGTACGCGGCGATGTCGCGCGCCTCGCGCTTCGAGAGAGGAATGTCCGGCATCAAGGTGTTCGGATCGACGGCGCTCGGCTTCTCGAGCCAGCGCTCGACGTAACCGGGAAGGAGCCGCTCACGCGAGCGCGCGAGGTCCGGAGCCAGCCGCATCGCCTTGGCGAGCCGCGCGTCGTCGAGCTCGAGCTCGAGCTTTCGAACCGCGAGCGGCGGAACTCCACTCATGCGGTGGCAGGTGCCGCAGCCCTTCTGCTCGAGGAGCTCGCGGCCGCGCTGCGCGTCACCCTCGGGCTTCTCGGCCTCGGTGGCGTCTCGCGGCGCGATGCTGGCGGCGATGTCGGAAGCTTGTTCTGCCGTGAGCTCGAAGCGCGGCATGCTCTCTTCGAGCCCGGGGCGCAGGTCATGTGGCTCGAGCAAGAAGCGCGCGACCCACGAGCTCCTGAGCTTGTCACCCGAGCGGGTGAGGGGCGGCAGCGTTACGAAGTGCTGAATGCGGCTTTGCCAGCGCGCGAGCTGGTCTTCGTCGGCCGGGAACCTTCCTTCGACGATTTCGGTGTGGCAGCCGGTGCAGTTCTTCTCCGGCGCGGGCGCCACGGCGACGGCCGCCTCGTGGCAGCGCCGGCACTCGAGCTCGGCGACGAGCTTGGCACCGCGCGCGGCGTCGCCCGCGGCCGCGCGCGTCGCGACCACCGGTGAGGGCGGGAGTTCGCCTTCTCGCTCATTTTTCGATTCCTTGCAGCCGGCGAGCAACAGCAGGAAGGCAGTGCGGGCGAGCAGGCGCAAAGCTCAAACCTTCCTGCGCGCCTGGCCGCACGCTTTGCCCGAAGGATCGAGCTTCTGGCACTTGGAGAGCGCCGCTTCGGCGCCCTTAGCTTCACCCGCTGCGCTGCGCAGCCGCGACAATGCGTGATAGCCGCGTGCGGTCGTGAGTAAATCCTTCGCTGCGAGCTCCTCGAGCAGCTTCCGTGCTTCGCCGTGGCGGTCAGGAAAGGAGAAGAGCGCAAGGCCGAGGTCGCTGCGGCGCACGGGATCGTCCGGCGCCTCACGTACGCGGCGCCGCAACACCTCGAGCGCTTCGGCGAGCGTCTTCTGCCGCTCGAGCGCGCTGTTCGAGAGAGAGCCCGCGACCCAACGTGGCCAGTGTCCGTTCGCCTCGATCGAGACGAGCGATGAGAGGCGCTCGAAGCGCGACTTCAAGCGCGGGCTCGCCTGCGCCATCACCTGGCGCAGCGCGTCGAGCTCGTGCGACGCGCGCATCGCGTTGCCTTGCCGGAGCGCCTCCTCCGCGAGCAGGAGCTGCTGCACGGGTTCTTGGTCGGCGCGCAATGCCACGAGCAGCGGCCTGCGCTCACGCGGCGAGGCGTGGGTGACGCCGTTGATGCAAGCCACCGCCGGACCCGCGACCCCCGCCGAGCCGAACACCAGCACGGCCCAGATCCAGCCTTCACGCAGCCATCGTACCGACATCGACATACGGACTCCTCCGGCCGGCCCCTGCCGAGGGGGATAGGTTCGGCCGGGATAGGTTCTACGCCGCGGACTCCCGGCGGCTTCCCGGTTCGACCCCAGGCCGTGCGGATTGTTCCCGGACGATCCACGAGCTGCTTTACGGCTCGAGCGGCGTGGCCGCGGGCATCGCGCTCGGCGGATCCGGACGCGCGCGTGCTACTTCACCTGATCGAAGAACGTGAACACGTCGGGCAAGACTAGCGGCACCATGCCGGCGTGGTCGGCGTTCACCTCTTTGTAGGTGACGGGAAAGCCCTGGGTTTCCATCCAATCGTGCAGGGCGCGGCTACCGTTCAGGGTGGCGGCGGAAAGGCCCTCGGTCACGAACACTGGCTTGTCGCGGAGGTTCTCCCAAGGGTACCCCGCCTCGAGAACGAACGGGCCTGACATGGGCGCGAGAGCGGCCCAGTACGTGGAGTACTTGCCGCCGATGTACCAGGTGCCGCCGCTGCCCATCGAGTGCCCGGTGAGGAACATCTTCGACCTGTCGATCGGGTATTCGTTCAGGACGAGCTCGAGAACGTTGATGACGTCCTTCTCGCTCAGCTCCTGAGTCTTCTCGGCTTCAGCGGTGCGCGTCGCCAAGAGCTTCGCGGCCCCTTCCGGCTGGCTGAAGTCGGCAGACAATCTCAAGAAGTTGCCGTATGCCCCGTTGTAACCGAGCGGTGACACGAGGACGTAGCCGTGCTGCGCGGCGAGCTTCACCATTTGCTTGTCGTTCTGATCCAGGTACGAGCTCTCGTCATTGTTGGCGCCGTGCAAGAACACGACCAGGGGCAAGCTCGACGCTCCATCCCAGTCGGTCGGCACGCAGAGCCTGTAGGGGACGTCTTCATCGGCCTCGGGGAAGTGGTACGTACGGTGCTGATCGCCTTTCGCGCGCCACGTGGGGGAGCTCGGGTTCTCGAGTGATTGCGCGAGCTCTTCGGACTCTGCGATTTGCGCCGTCGGCTCGAGCGCGGTGCCGAACGAGATGGGGACGTACTCAGCGGGCATTCCTCCGCTGCCCGCCGCTCCCCCTGTCGCCTGGCCCGCCGAGCCGCCGACTGCGCCCGGCCCCGAGCCGCTGCCTGCCGTTTCGGTTCCGCCGCTCGAAGCGCCCGCCGAAGCACCACCTGCCGATGCGCCTGCCGCCGGGGAGCCGCCTGCGTTTGCACCGCCTGACGGCCCCTCACTCGCCATGCCGCCACCGGATGAGGCGCCTGCAGCGTTCACGGCCGGGGCAGAAGCCGTACCGTCGTCGCCGCAACCTGCAGCACACGCAAGGAGGATCGCGACCGTGCCACGCGCGAGCCGAGAAGCGAAAGTTCGAGTGTTCATCGTCAGGTAGGTTCCGTGATCGAACGTCACGAGCGTCGTCGAGCGATCGCAGCGGGAGGTGTGCTTGAACAGACCTCGACGTCGTGCTCTTCGAAGATGTCGCGTGCGACTCGGGAAAGCACCAAAAAAGGAGGGCCGCGAACCAACCTGGAGAGCCTTGACGAGCCGGCCAACCTGCGCCGCGAGATGATCCTTGCCGAGGTCCTCCTTGGTTGAAAAAGTTGCGGTGGGAGAGGAGGTTCAGTGCCTCTCGCACGTTCGGCAACCTCGTGCATTCGGCAAAGCGCCAACGCTCGGAAGCTTCGACGCCGAACGGGTCGGCTCGCCTCGTCGCGAAACGCCGGTGACTCGTCCGCGAAAACAGAGCCGCCGGACCCTCTCGGGGTGACGCCCACCAGCTTGCGTCTGCTCGAGGGTGGCATCGATCTGGATCGACTCGACGGTCTCGACACGGGCTCGCTCGAAGGTGGGCTCGAGTCGCTGCGGCGCGAGCACCAGCTCATCCTGCAGGCGGCTGGCGAGGGCATTTACGGGTTGGACGACGAAGGGCGCGCCATCTTCGTGAACCCGGCGGCGGCGGAGATGACCGGCCATGCCGTGTCCGAGCTGCTCGGGCAGACCATGCACGAGATGGTGCACCACTCTCACCCCTCCGGGGAGCACTACGCGCGCTGCGACTGCCCCATCTACGCCGCCATTCGCGACGGCATGGTGCGCAAATCAGGCAGCGATTGCTTCTGGCGCAAGGACGGCACCTCCTTTGCCGTCGAGTACACCAGTACGCCGATCATCGAGCGCCGCAAGGTGGTGGGCGCCGTCGTCGTGTTCCGCGACGTGTCGGTGCGTCAGGCCACCGAGGAGCGACTGAGGCGTGCGCTCGCCGAAGTGCGCAGCTTGAAGGAGCGGCTGCAGGAAGAGAACCGGAACCTCAAGCGCCGGCTCGAGAACGACGCGGCGGCGCGGCCGATCATCGGGCAGAGCGAGGCGGTTGCGCGCTTGCTGGACCTGGTGCGCCGAGCCGCGACCACCGATGTGCCGGTCTTGGTTCAGGGGGAGAGCGGCACCGGCAAGGAGCTCGTGTGCCGCGCCATTCACGAGCTCGGCCCGCTCCGGGTGCGCCCTTTCGTGAGCGTCAATTGCGCGGCGGTTTCACCGCCCCTCATCGAGAGCGAGCTGTTCGGGCA
>JAEZYO010000136.1 GCA_023419055.1 Pseudomonadota bacterium
GGGTGGGGGCGCGGGGGGAGGCGACGCGTACGGGAAGGCGCTCGGGCTCGACGGCTCTGCGGACGGCGGGGCCGGTGCTTCGATGCCGCCTGGCAGGGTCGCCTGCATGGGGCGAAACGCCGGTGGAGCGCCTTCCGGGGGCGGCGCCGGGACCAGCGGATAGGCACCGGGAGGGGTGACGGAGACTCGCACGAAGGGCGAGGTGGCCGAGAGCGGCGCCTCCTCGGCTGGCAGCGCCGGCGCCCGCGGTAGGTCGCGGCTAGTCACCGCTTCGCTCTTCGGGACCCCGACGGGAATCAACGGCGCCGCGTCCAAGCGAAGCGTGGGTGCCTGATCGCTCGGCGGCGGAAACGAGGAGCCCGTCGTCGCCGGAATGCTCGGCGCGATCGGAGGCGCTTCCTGGTCCGCGAGGCTCAGGGCCACGTCGATCGTGGCCATGACGTTCGTGGTCGCGGGCTGCTGCACCGGCTCGATGCGCACGCGCCCGGAGGAAAGCACGAGCAACGCCGAGAGCGCGTGAGTCCCGTCCCATGGCTCGCCGCTCGGAGCGCCGTCCTCGGCGGATTCAGCGCTGGCGCCGGCGACGAGCCCCTCCGAGAGGTCGACGCTGACGCGTACCCGCGGATTGAAAATCGTGACGCGCAGCGTGCGCGAAGACGCCGCGATGGCGCGCAGGCAGCGCGCCGGGCCGGTGATCTCGAGGCGCGTGTCGAAGGGTTCCTCAGCGTCGACCCGCTCCCGCAGGCTGCGGTCACCTTCCGTGAGCGCGCGAAGAGCGCCCGTCAGCCGATCGATGGCGGGCACGGCCACACGCTCGGACCACACTTCGTCCCAGCGCACGACGAGCAGCGACGCCCAGCGCAGGCGCGTGTCGCGCCGCATTTTTCGGATGAGGGCGTAGCCGGCGCCCTGCACGTGTTGCTCGCCGACCAGCAAGACTTCGGGATCGATCTGTCGCAGGCGCGAGAACTGGAGGTCGGTCGGTTGCATGTCGACCACGACCACGGTCGCGCCGCGCGCTCGCAGCTCCTGCGCTATCACGTCGGCGCGCGCCGGATCGTCGTCCGCGAGCGCGACCCGCAGCCCACCGATCGCGCCGGGCGCCGCCTCGGTTTCGGCACCGAGGAGCTGGATCGTGCCGTTCGCGCGGCCGTCGAACTCGTACTCGAGCGGCTCCGCCTTCACGACGTGACCGCTCGCGCGCTTGACGAACTCGTCGATCAGCTCTGCCAGCGGACGCCCGCTCCCGAGCACCAACCGCACCGGCGCCTCGCCGCCCTCGGACTTGAGGGACAGGATGCCGGAGCGAAGCTCCTTGCCGAGCGCGTTCACGAACTCGGACAAGGTGGCTTCACCCACCACACCGAGCGCCTCACCGCCGCGTTCCGGGATCTCGCGCGCCAGGCGGGCGACCTCGTTGGCGATCGCGTCGATGCTCGCGGTGCGCTGAATCACCGCCACCGCGCCGTGCCGGAAGGCTCGCAGGCGCACGTCGAGCGCGGTGTTGTCGTCGAGGATCGCCACGGGCACGACCGAAGTGGCCGAGGAAGCCGCCAGCTTGCCGAGCACCTGAGCCCCGCCGTCACGGGCCGCCTCGCCCGCGAGCAGCACCAGATCGGGCGCGGTCACCACGACCGTGTCGGCCACGTCGGAGAGCTCGGCCGTCTCCACGTACATTCGGTGACGGGCGAGGGCGATGCGCAGAGCCGGCGCGAACTTGTCGTCGGCGCCCACGAGCAGCAACGTGGGCTCGATGGCAGGCGCGGGCTGCGATTGATTGCGGCGCTGCTGTTCTGGGCGCACCGCCACGCTCGCCGCGACGGGTTTTTTCGCGACGGAGCGCTCAGGCACCTTCAGGGCGGAGAGCGGCCTCGGTATCGAGCCCTTTCCCGCCGGCCGCAGGGGCGAACGTTCGTTGCCCATCTAGAGCTTCCATCATCGCACTACCTCGCGAGCAGCGGCTAGCGTCGAACGCTGGCTCAACGGCCGGCAACCGACGTGAACGGATGGTCGCAGGCCTGCGCGAAGAGTGCGACCCTCACGCCGTAAGTGGCAGGAGCGCGTCGTGGAGCTTGCCGTTGCTCGCGAGCAGATAGCCACGTCTGTAATCGATCGGCCCGCCATCGATGGACGTGAGCTTTCCGCCGGCAGCCAGGAGAACTGCTGCTCCGCCCGCGATGTCCCAGGCGTTCAGGCGCCGTTCCCAGTAGGCGTCGTAGGTCCCGTCCGCGACGAAGCAGAGGTCGATGGCCGCCGAACCACAACGCCGTACGCCAGAAACGTGCTGCTTCACGCGCATGAAGGCGTCGAAGTTGTTGTCGGGGGCCACCGCTCGATTCGCCGGAAATCCCGTCGACACCATCGCTTCGGAGAGCTCCGTCGTTTCACTCACCGTGCAAGGCTCGCCATTTCGGCGCGATTCACCGCCGCGGTAGCCGGTCCAGACGAGCCCGAGGCTCGGCGCCACCACCGCGCCGGCGACCGGGCCGTCCCGGTCCAAAACTCCGAGGCTCGAGCACCAGAACGGATGGCCGTGGACGAAGTTCATGGTCCCGTCCAGGGGATCGCAATACCAGACCAGATCACCCTCGGCGGTGCCGCCCTCCTCCTCACCGACCACGGGGATGGAGGGGGTGGCCCGCTTCAGCCGCTCCCTCACGAGCTTCTCGCTCGAAAGGTCGTACTCGGTGACGAGGTCGCTCGGCCCCTTGTGGCGCACCGAGAGCTTCGCGCGAAAGCCCTCCTCGACGAGCGCCGCCGCTTCGGTCGTGACACGTAGGGCGATGGCGGCGAGCTCTTCGGGAGAGAACATACGGAGTCGTCCTTATGCCGCCACGCCGTGGCACTTCTTGTACTTCTTGCCACTCCCGCACGGACAGGGGTCGTTGCGCCCCACGCGCGGCTCGGTGCGAACGACGGGCGGACCTTTGATCTCGATGCCGTCGACGAACACCCAGCGGTCCGAGTGCTTGCGGAAGAGCGCGCGCTCGCGGTGCTCGACCTTGACGCCCGAGAGCTTGTAGCGCGCCACGAACTCGACCACGCCGACCTCGTCCGCCGGGGTGCCTTGCTCCGTCGACAGAATTTCGAGGCCGAGCCACTCGGCGCTCTTCGACCACTGCTCGGTGTTCTTCCGGTCGACGTCGTTCGCGCGATCGGGATCGTGCGTTCCGACGATGTAGTCGATGTTGCCGACGACGTAAGCGCTGTAGCGCGAGCGCATCAACGTTTCGGCCGTGTCGGGTAGCGCCTTTCCGTCGAGGTAGGGGCCGCAGCAGGTTTCTAGGGATTCGCCTTTTCCACAGGGGCAAGTCAAAGAAGAACCTCGTGACTCGGGTCTAGGTGATTCGGACAGCGAACGTTCGTTCGCGGTGCTCCTAGCATCGACCGAGCGAGACCAAAAGCGGTTCCGGGAGGACCTTGGTCGCGCACGGCGTTCCGTGGTGCCTTCAGCCGATAGGAAGAGCCTTCAGCCGATTGGAAGAGCCTTCAGCCGATCGGCAGAGGGCGATAGAAGAGGGAAGCGCAGGGTTTGCCGCCTCGGTCGGAGGCTAGACATCGAGTGTGTCGGGTGCCATGCTCAAGAATCGATCAGGGGCTGCCTTGAAGGAAGATAAGCCGCCGGATTCGTCGCTATCGGTGCGCCTTGGACAGTCGTTCCTGGAACGAGTGCCGCACCTCGTGCCGTACATCGTCTACGTGTACAACTTGGCGGAGCGGCGAACGGAATACCAAAATCGCCAGCTTGCCGCGGAGCTCGGCTACTCCGACCAGGAGTTTTCGGCGATGCGCGGCCAAGTCGTCGAGACGCTGGCTCATCCGGAGGACATCGCGCGCTTTTCGGAGCTCCTCGCGCGCTGGCAGACGGTCGCGGACGGGGAGGTGCTCGAAACCGAGTACCGGATGCGCCATCGCAACGGGCAATGGCGCTGGTTTCTCGCGCGTGATTCGGTGCTCGAGCGCGATGCGTCGGGCAACGTCTTGCGTTTCGTGGGCACGACGCTCGACATCACCGAGCGCAAGCGGCTCGAGGCGCAGCTCCGGCAGGCGCAAAAGCTGGAGGCGGTCGGTCGTTTGGCCGGCGGCATTGCCCACGACTTCAACAACATCCTGACGGCCGTGCTCGGCCAGGTGGAGCTCGCGGCGCTCGATCCGAGCGACGTCGTGACGGTCACCGAGTGTCTGGAGCAGGTGCGCACGGCTTCCACGCAGGCCGCCTCCTTGACCCGGCAGTTGCTCGCGTTCGCGCGCGAACAGGTGTTGCGCCCGGAGGTCTTCGACCCGAGTCACCAGGTGCGCGAGTGCATGAAGCTCTTGCGACGCATCATCGGTGAGGACATCCAGGTCGTGCTCGAGCTCGCTTCCGACGCGCACCCGGTGCGGGTCGCCCGCGCGCAGTTCGTGCAGATCGTGATGAACCTGGTGGTGAACGCCAAGGACGCGCTACCCGGCGGCGGCAACGTCACG
>JAEZYO010000160.1 GCA_023419055.1 Pseudomonadota bacterium
GTGCAGACGATCGTCCTGGTAGTCGAGGTCTGTCTTGAGCCCCGGTGGTGTCAGCCCGTCGCTGACAGTCGCTTCGAGATCCAGGACCGCGTCGAAGTTGCCGTCCGCGCGTATGAAGGCGTTCACGTTCGTACGATCGGTCTGATTGTCACCCTGATCGTAGGCGTGACCCGCGAACGGCAGGATCGGGATCCCGTAGATGAGGTGCCCGGCTGCGCGCGCCTTCTCGACGACCTCCTCGTAGGCGCTGATGATCTGGGCGGCGGGCGTACCGGCGCTGCCGATGTCGTTGACGCCTTCGAGGACGACCACCCATTTGACCCCTGATTGGCCCAAAATCTGGCTGTCGAAGCGAGTGCGGCCGGCGGGGCCGAGGCCGCCCATCACGATGTTGTTGCCGCCGATCCCGAGGTTCAGGACGGCAATGTTCCGTTTCGTCGCGTCCGCTTGCAGTCGGCTGGCGAGCACGTCGGGCCAGCGATCGTTCCCGTTGGTCGTCGACCCGCGGCCGTCCGTGATCGAGTCACCCAAGATCGCGATGGCGCGCGTCGTCGTCGGCGCCATGACGTCGATGTTCCCGATGTAGTACCAGTGATCGGTGACGCTCCCGCTGATTGAGGCCGCGCCGGCGAGATTGCCCTCCTGGATGTAAGACGTGGTGCGGGAGCCCGGGTGACCGCTGTACTCACCCGAGCGAGCGCCGAGCGCGATCGTGATGGCCACCTTGGAGAGGGGCTCGAGCGGGAAATCGAACGGATCCGAGGTGGCGGTCTGCCCCGCGGCGATGGTGACGCTCTCGGAGTCGGCGAACTTGAGCGCGACATCCGACGCGGTGTCGATGCTCGAGCCTGTCGTCGGCTTGGCGACGTGGACCGCGTTCATCGTCACCGGAGCAGTGCCGTATTCGTTCGAGAGGCGAAGCCGTAGCTGGCTCCCGCCGATCGAAACCCGAACGATCTGCCGGATGGTGTGGTTGGCGATCTCGGTCGGACTCGGTCGGTTGTCGGGTTCCACGACCTGATTGCCCGTGGCCCAGGTGCCGACCCAGTGCATCGCACCGCCGCCGTCGCTGCCACCGTCGCCCAGGTCGCCCGCGTTACCGCCATCGCCCACACTCGCGCCCGCGCTGCCTCCCGCGCCCGCGCTCGTACCCGCAGAGCCGCCTGCCGAGGCGCCGGCTCCGCCGGTCGACGACTTACCGGAAGCGGCTCCAACTCCGCCCGAGCCACCGCTCAACACGGTTCCGCCAGCGCCTGCCTCGCCTCCTCCGTCGCCCGGTTCTAAGGGGTACTTCGGAGCATCCGCACACGCTGTCGGTAAAAGAAGGAGGACGACCGCTGCAATGCTCAGTGAACGCAAGCTTCCACTCCGTTGGCTACGAGCTGGACGAGTGAGAACGTGGATGTAGAGCGGTGGTCCGTCGAGCTTCGACGAGACGCACGAGGCAACTCAAAGGCACCATAAAGCAACGCTGGTTGTTCGTCGAGCAGCGCTTTCGCGCTCTCGCGTCGTGCGCGCTCGCGTCTCCGTTCGAGGCGCTCTCACCAATCAGTGCTTTCGATGATCAAAGCGCGGAGGGTAGGGGAATATTCAGAAACGCGCG
Source organism: Pseudomonadota bacterium (assembly GCA_023419055.1). Next base: position 1,604 of record JAEZYO010000160.1, read on the forward strand.
CACACGAGTTCGCCCGGCACGGCGCGCTCGTGTCGCGCGCGTTCTCTTTCATTGCTCGCGTTGCGCGCTCCTCGCCGATTCATTTCAAGCACAAAATCAGAGAGGGCGAACGTCGAGTGCGGTCCGCGAGCTCGAACTGAGCGTCGAGAAATTGACGAGGGCATTCCGCTCTTCCTCTCGAAGGCGTGTCTCTCTCGGGCCGCGCAGTCGGCATGCACGCTCGACCTACAGGTAGGAGTGGCGCTCACATCGTGGCGATCGAGAGGGCGAGCCTGAGCGGCTCTCTACTTCGACGTGAGCGACGAACGTTCGAGCAGCCGGTGACGCGCATCGTGCACGCGCTACATCGCAGAGCTGTCGCCTACGCGAGCACGCACGGAGTCGGTGCAGGTAGTAGAACCGGTTCCACTCTGCGCCTCGAGCTCCGCCTCTCGCGCACTCCTCGAGCGAGAGTCAGCCTTTCCCGAGCGTGGCGTCGCGCCGTTCGCCGAGCGAGTGGTGAACATTCCGCTCCTCGTCGTGCTGCCCCGCCACGGCCGAGCAGGCCTTCGAGCGAGCACTCTCGGTCGAGCCGGCGCTAATCCAGGATGATCTCGAGCAGGCGGTCGAGCTCGTCCCAGGACGAGTACTTCACGATGAGCTCGCCCTTGCCCTCTTTGTCCCTGACTTCGACCTTGGTCCCGAGCTTTCGCTCGAGCCGCCCCTCCAAGTCCCTGACGCTCGCGCTCTTACCGCCCGGGCCGGGCTTCTTCCCGGACACCTCTTGCGTCTTCGCCGAGCGGACGAGCGCTTCGGTCTGGCGCACGCTCAGCCTGCCGCGCACCACCTTCTCCGCCAGGGTGCCGAGCACGTCGTCGCTCGGTGCGCCGAGCAGAGCTCGCGCGTGGCCCTCGCTGAGCTCACCGTTCACCACGCGCTCGCGTACGGGCTTGGGCAAGCGGAGCAGGCGGAGCGCGTTCGCGATCGTGGAGCGGTCCTTGCCGACGCGTTGCGCGAGCGTCTCCTGCGTGTACGTGTGCTCCTTGATCAGACGATCGAGCGCCTCGGCGAACTCGATCGGATCGAGATCCGCGCGCTGCACGTTCTCGATCAACGCGAGCTCGTAGGCGTCGCGCGCGGAGACGTCGCGCACCACGACCAGCACCTCGCGCAGGCCGGCGCGCTGAGCCGCGCGCCAGCGGCGCTCACCGGCGATGATCTCGAAGTCCGTCTCGTTCGGGCGGCGCCGCACGACGATGGGCTCGAGCACGCCGTGCTCGCGGATCGACTGGGCGAGCTCTTCGAGCTTCTCGTTGTCGAAGTGCTGACGGGGCTGCCCGCGCTGCGGGATGATCTTGTCGAGCGGGCACGTGAAGACGTTGCCCTCGTAGGCGGCCGGCGCGGCCGGGCGCTCCGCGGTGGGAGCCGGCATGCGCGCAGGGAGGAGAGCGTCGAGCCCGCGGCCGAGGCCCCGGCCAGGCTTCTTCGGATCGGTCGTCATGCTCTCGCCTCGATCACCTCGCGCGCGAGGTGAAGGTAGCCCTGAGCCCCCTTGCTGCTCACGTCGTAGAGCAGCGCCGGCAGGCCGTGCGAGGGGGCTTCCGACAGGCGCACGTTGCGCGGGATGACCGCCTCGAACACGTGGAAGTGCTTCTTCACCTCGTCCGCGACCTGGTGCGCGAGACGATTTCGCGGATCCCACATCGTGAGCACGATGCCGAGCACCGTGAGCGACGGGTTCAGCGACGAGCGCACGCGATCGATCGTCGCCATCAGGTACGTGATGCCTTCGAGCGCGTAGTACTCGGGCTGGAGAGGCACGATGACGCGATCGGCTGCGGCGAGCACGTTCAACGTCAGCACGCCGAGCGAGGGAGGGGAGTCGATGACGACGAACTCGTATTGCTCGAGGCTCGAGTCGCCCAACAACCCACGCAGGTGCGTGCCGCGGTTCTCGTCGAACAGCTCGTACTCGACCGCAGTGAGATCCTGGGTCGACGGGGCGATGTCGAGCGTCGGGATCTTGGTGGGCGTCACCACGTTCGCGATCGGTGCGGCTCCGATCAGCGCGTCGTAGATGGTGCGCTCCGCCGTGCCCGGCGGGATGCCCACGCCGCTCGAGGCGTTGGCTTGCGGATCCATGTCCACGAGCAGGGTGCGCTTCTCCGCGGCCGCGAGGCTCGCGGCGAGGTTCACCGCCGTCGTGGTCTTGCCCACGCCGCCCTTCTGGTTGGCGATGGCGACGATATTCGGCTTTTTACCCATCAGGAGCGCCAGCCGTCCCTATAACCCAGGCGCCGCGGAATCTGGGGCGCCAAGCGGGTTCCTTCGCGGTTGCCCTCCACTTATGGAAAGGGCGAGGGGGAGGTGAGGCGAAGATGCTGCTTTTTTGGACGTCGGCGGAACCTAGCATACTGTGTGCGCAGATGTAGGTCCAAGTAGGACTTCTCCTTACGTGACCGCCCGCCCCCCTGGAGGAATGACCCGCATGGCTTTGCCCAAAGGATATACGACCTTCGCCGACTTCGAGCGTGAGCAGCTCCGTCCCGAGATGCGCATCGGCTGGACCGTGGACGAGATTGAAAGCACGGGGGAAGAGCTCGACTTCGACGCCGACCCGTTCGACGCCGCCTTCGAGGCTGGCGAGGACGACTACGAGGACGACGAGTGATCGTTCACTGAGTTTTCGAAGTCCCTCCCGGGACTCGGTTTGCCCCGGCGGATTGCCTCCCGCCGGGGCAAAGTTTTTTGGCGGCACGGGGGGTGAGCGCGGCGAGCACTCAAAGCGAGCACAAGAGGCCCCCGCGCCTTGACCTTCTGGCACGAGACAGTAAAAGTGCGGGCCC
>JAEZYO010000164.1 GCA_023419055.1 Pseudomonadota bacterium
CTACCGCCTTGAGAGTCGGGCGGTGGCGTCGAGGAGTCCGCTGAGTCGGAGCACGCGGCACAGATGAACGAGAGAGAGACCGCGACGGACCCCAGCAAACGCTTCATGAACCAAACCTCAGAGTCGACCATGGTGCCGTAAGAGTGCCCCGTGCCCGATCGGATCAGGCAGGAGCCTCAAACCATCTTCCAGCGGCCGAGCACGACAAGTGTGGGTCCATCTGGCGAACCAACGGATCAGTAGGAAGCAGGAAGAAGTTTCGTGACCACACCGCGTTTGCTAGAACATTCCGTTCGAGCTCCAGAGTTTAGTTCGGCTCTTTTCCTTTCGAATGGGAGCCTGAAGCGCAGAGGTCGGCAAACCCAGTCGCAGGGGAGTGGTAGCTTGCGTGCGTCGATGGTCGCAGCAGTTCGATGAAGGCGGCGCGCTCACGGCGTGTTCCCGCCGGAGCCAGGGCGACGACAGTGACGCTGCGAATAGCGCGAATGACGGCTGGGGCGTCGAGCAGATCGTCGAGCGTGTTCTTGGCCTCGCTGGGTTTCGCGGGCAGAGCCGCGAGGGAGGTGGCAAGCTCGGCGGCGACGTTCGAAATTGAGGCGAACCAACTGCTCTGCGTCACCGCGCACGTAGATACGCCGCCGCGGTCCTGTCGATCGCCAATCGACCTGGTTCGAACAAGATCGATCGACTCGACCTTTCGTGCCTCTAAGTCAGGTCCGCATTCCATGCAGGTGTGACAGGCGGGCTGCGCATGGAATTGATGTCGCACCTACGCCCGCCGGCCCAGGTCCCACCCGCCGGGTGAGCGCAACGCCATGCAGATCCCGCCGCGCGGGTCCACCAATTCGGGCGCCTTATCGCGCCAAATTGGCTTTCGAATTGGGGGCTAGGAGTGTTGCTGGGTGCCTCCGGGCCGCCCGGAGCAAAAGCGTGCTAGCGGAGCGTCTGAAAAATGCGCGTCCCGGACGAACTCAGTGCTCTCGCCGACGATGGAATCATCGACGAGGTGATCCGCCCCCTGATGAGCGGCAAAGAAGCCCAGATCTATCTGGTCGTGTCGCAAGGCCGTGAGTGCGTCGCCAAGGTTTACAAAGAAGCGCAGAACCGGAGCTTCAAGCACCGGGCCGACTACACGGAGGGTCGCAAGGTCCGAAACTCGCGAGATCAGCGCGCGATGGCCAAGCGCTCCAAATACGGTCGAGCCCAGGACGAGGCGTTCTGGCGTTCCACCGAGGTCGACACGATCTATCGCCTGCAGAGCGCAGGCGTGCGAGTGCCGACTCCGTACCATTTCCTCGACGGGGTCCTCGTCATGGAGTTCGTCACGGACGGAGAGGGCTCGCCCGCGCCACGCCTCGGCGACGTGGCCTTCGAGCCGCGCGAAGCCACGGCGATCTATCAGTCGCTCATTCAAGAGGTCGTCCGCATGCTGTGCGCCGGCGTCGTTCACGGTGACTTGTCGGAGTTCAACGTGCTTCTGGGCTCACAGGGCCCGGTCGTGATCGACTTTCCGCAGGCGATTGATCCCTCCAAGAATCAGAACGCGCGCACGCTGCTTCTCCGGGACGTGGAAAACCTGCATCGCTTCCACTCGCGCTTCGTTCCAAGGGCTATAAAGCTGCCGTACGCCCAGGAGATGTGGGCCCTCTTCGAGCGAGGCCAGCTCACGCCGGATACCCGGCTGAGCGGGCGTTTCGCGACGGCTCGAACTCGGGTCGACACCGCCTCCGTGATGGCGCTCATCGGCGACGCCAATCGAGACGAGGAGCGTCGGCGCGCCGCTCGCGGAGGCGCGCCTCTGCATCGTCCTCGCCCGCAGAGCGTGGTCGCCGAGCCAGTAGCGCGTCCGCCGGGGCCGAAAGCGCGGCGGGTGGAGATCATCGTCGAGAAGGTCAATCGGGGAGGCGCGCAGCGCGGAAGAGTCGAGTTTCGAGCCAACCCACCGAGCAACGGCAGACCGCCGTCGGCTGGTGGCACGCCGAATCGCGGCCCGCAGCCGAATCGCGGGATTCAGATGAACGGCGCCCAGGCGAACCGGGGCGGTCAAGCCAACCGCGGTGCAGCAGTGAATCGCGGATCGCAGGCGAATCGCGGCGCGGGTAGCAAGGGAAGATAACACCAGAGGGTCATGGAACGACCGCAGTTCGTCGCCCTGGGGCTCGAGGTCGACCCGATCTTGGAGCGGGCCTTCGAGGCTGACGGCATCACGCTGCCCACGAAGGTGCAGGAGCAGGCCATCCCCGCGATCCTCGCTGGTCGCCACGTCATCGTTCACTCGGGGACTGGCACCGGAAAGACGCTGGCCTACTTGCTGCCAATCCTGCAGCGGCTGCGCCAGCCAGGCTCGGGCCGCGTCGTGGTTTTTGCGCCAGCCACCGAGCTTGCCATGCAGACGTTGCGCGTCGCGGAGCGCTACAAGCATCCGAGCGTCAGCAGCGCTGCATTGGTCGCCACCGGCAACGTCAGGAAGCAGAAGGCCCGCGTGCAACAGAGCACTCAGCTCATCGTCGGGACTTCGGGGCGCATCCTGGAGCAGTTTGCGCAACGCAAGCTCAAGGGCGTGACCACCATCGTGCTCGACGAGCCCGACCCGATCCTGGCGGCACCGGGTGGCGACTTCCTGCGAGAAATTCTCTCGCGGCCAGAGCCGAAAGTGCAGCTCATCCTCGCGGCGGCGACGTTGGGGGCGCAGGCCCAACGCTTGGCTCGCGACTTCATGGGCGAGGCCGTGGTCCACACCGTGGTGCAGCGCGACCCGCTCAAGGAGCATATCGCGCATCAGTTCGTGCAGGTGCGGGACGAAACCAGCAAGGACGTTCAGCTCGCGCGCTTCGTGGAAGAAAATGACTGCAAGCGGGCCATCGTGTTCGTCAACCAGCCGCACCTGATACGGCATTTGTTCCGCTACCTCAGCGAGCGAAAGCTCGAGCCGGTGACGCTCAGTCGCGATCGTTCCAAGCTCGAAGTCCAGAAAGCGCTCGCGGCGTTCACGAGTTCGAAGGCACGCCTCCTCATCAGCACCGACCAGGCGATGACGGGGATCGACATCCGTGAAGTGCCCTGGGTCCTCCACTACGAGCTACCCACCTCGGCCCTGGCCTACGTGCACCGCGCGGGGCGCACGGGTCGCGCGGGAAAGCGGGGCCGCTCAGTCGCTTTCGCCACTCGGGAACAACGCGCCACCCTGGGTCGCTTCGAGAGAGAGCTCGGCATCGTCTTCGACCCCGTGGGTGCGACGGCTGGCGCACCTCCCGCTCCTGGGCGCTGAGCACGCGGGCCGCGCTCGCGCTCGAAGCGGCTAACCCTCGACATCACCTGAACACCCCCTCAGGTGTCCCGGAAAGAGCGGGCGTCAGCGAAGGTTCTTTCGGTGACGGGCTCTAACGACAGTGGGCAGCCGATGGGGCGCTCGCGTTTGCAAAGGGTGCATGTCGAATGATGAAACAACGATCGTTGGGTGGGGGAGTGTGTGTGCTGCTTTCATTTCTGGTCGCCGCTTGTAGCGGTGGAGAACCGGGAGAAGGAGGAGACCCGTTGGGTGAGCTCTCTGCGGCGTTGCCGTCGGGAGTGACCGACTACACACCGACGTCGGTCGCCGACGTGAAAGTTCAGCAGAGTACGCCGGTACCAGGGGAAGGCCCCGCCAACCTGATCGACCAGGGTTCGGAAGCGGATCGGACCAAGGTCTTCATCCTGAAGAACAAGTCGTGGATCCAGTATCGACTGAGCGCGGCGACTATCGTCACCGATTACGACATTACGACCGGCAACGACGCTGATGAGCGCGACCCGAAGGAGTGGACGTTCGAGGGCTCGGTCGACGGCTTGCGCTGGGTGGTGCTCGACACGGTGAACCGCAGCGGCCCGTTTCTGGAGCGCAACGAGACGTACGACTTCCAGGTCCCTAGCGCGAACAGGAACGCGTACCTCTACTACCGTCTGAACATCACGGACAACAGCGACCCGCTCGACAGCGAGGGCCGCGACGACGACGACGGCCACCTGCAGCTCTCCGGCTTCAGGGTGGGTGGGACGCGGTCGGGCACGCTGCCGGGCGAGGTCGGCACGGTGACGGGCACCGCGAGCGGCGCCGGCATCGCCCTCAGCTGGTCCGGCGTGAGCAACGCCACGGGTTACTACGTCCAGCGCAGCACCGAGGACGGCACGGGGATCATCGAGGTCGCGACCAACAGTACCGCCACGACCTTCACCGATAACACCGTCCAGCCGAACACGATCTACGTCTACCGAGTGCAGGCGTACAATGAGAACGGTGGCACGGTGTGGCGAGGCCAGCCGTCGTCGTTCTCGAAGGGGATCCTGACCGCCGGGATTCCGAGCGCCTACAAGGACATCACGGCGCTCTCGTCGACGCCTCCCACCGACGAGTATTCGACCACGGGTGTCGAAGGCGTCGAGAAGGTGACGGACGGCGCGATCGGCACGAAGTACCTCACGGGGCACCCAACCTCCTGGATCGTGCAGGAGACCGTGCCCGACGCGGTGGTGAAGTACTACACCATCACGTCCGGCAACGACTATCCCCAGCGCGATCCGAAGAACTTTCGTCTCGAGGGGTGGAACTCGAGTACCGGGACTTGGATCGCGCTCGAGCAAGATTGGATCGATCAAGGCTTCCGCAGCCGGGCTCTCACGCGTACCTACCCCGTCAATAACAACACTGCTTACGGCAAGTACCGGCTCGTCGTGCTGGGCAATCATGGCTCGGACGGGCTGCAGATCGCCGAGTGGCGGCTGTTCGGCACCACCAGCGCCACGGGGAGCCAGACTGCGCCGAGCGCGCCCACCAACATCACGGTCGATGCGGTGACCAGCAACCAGCTCATCGTGCGCTGGAACGACAACGCCGGCCGGCAGAACCCGGAGACGAGCTACACGTTGGAGCAGGCTCCGGACACGAACTTCAGTGGCAACGGGGTGAAGACCTTCACCCTCGGCGCCGGGAGCAACGAGTTTCGCGCGACCTCACTCTCACCGAACTCGCAGCAGTGCTTCCGCGTCAAGGCAAGCAACCTTCATGGCGAGACTGCGTTCGCGACACCGCAGTGCGGGACCACGCTGCCTCTCTCGGAGCCAGCCGCCGGGTTTCGAGAGGGCACCTGGTACGAGCACGACGAACGCTGGCTCAACCGCCGAGCGCTCGAGTCCGACATCGCGCTCTACGCGGACGAGTTCGTGCAGAACCCGGCGAGCGTCGACTGGTTGGCGCCCATCCTGAATGAGATCTGGAAGGAGGCCAAGAGCGCCTACGGTAGCT
>JAEZYO010000974.1 GCA_023419055.1 Pseudomonadota bacterium
GAGTCCCGCCGGCGGCGAGCCGCGAATCCACCACGCGGCTGTCCATTTCACGCCAATACGGGCACTGCATGGCCTAAGCCCCCGGTCCCGGTCGCCCAGTTACCCTTCCCGGTGTCGCAACGCGAGATCCGGTGCGGGAGGGCGAGCGGGACATTCAGCCCTGGAACGCCGAGAGAATCAGGCAGGCGTTCGTGCCGCCGAAGCCGAACGAGTTGCTCATGGCGTACTTGATCCGTCGCTCGCGCGCCTTGTTCGGCACGAAGTCGAGCACGCACTCGGGATCTTGGTCTTCGAGGTTGATGGTCGGGGCGATCACGCCGGTCTCGATGGACTTCAGACAGACTGCAGCTTCTACCGCGCCCGCCGCGCCGAGCAAGTGGCCCATCATGCTCTTGGTGGAGCTCACCCAGAGCTTCTTGTCGAGGGCGTGCGCGCCGAACACGTCGCCCACCGCCTTGGCCTCTTCCACGTCACCCGCCGGGGTAGAGGTCCCGTGCGCGTTGATGTAGTCGATCTGGTCGGGCGAAAGCTTCGCGTCTCGAAGCGCGAGGCGCATGGCCCGCGCGCCGCCGGCGCCGTTCGGCGCGGGCTTCGTGATGTGGTACGCGTCCGCGGTCGCCGCGTAGCCGACCAGCTCACCCAGGATACGGGCGCCGCGCTTCTTCGCGCGCGTCAGCGTCTCGAGCACCAGGGTGCCGGCGCCTTCACCGCAGACGAAGCCGTCGCGACCCCTGTCCCAGGGACGGCTCGCGAGCTCGGGCGCGTCGTTGCGCCGGCTGAGCGCGAACATCGCGCTGAAGCCGGCGATGCCGATCGGGGAGATGGTGGCCTCCGCGCCGCCCGCGACCATGACGTCCGCCTGGCCCGTCTGGAGCCAGCGCAGCGCTTCACCGATGGCGTGCGCGCTCGAGGAGCAGGCGCTCGTGTGGGACAGCGAAGGCCCCTGCAGGCCGAATGCGATCGAGACCTGGCCTGCGGCCATGTTCGCGATCAGCGAGGGGATGAAGTAGGGGCTGACCTTGCCCGGGCCCTTGTGCTCCAGCGTCAGGGTGCAGCGCTCGAGGTTCTCGAGGCCGCCGAGGCCGACGCCGATGAAGACACCGGCGCGCTCGCGCTCCTCGTCGGTCAGGCGAAGGTCCGCCTGATCGAGGGCTAACTTGGTCGAGGCCATCGCGAACGTGATGAAGCGCGCGACCTCTTTGATCTTCTTCCGCTCCATGAACTCCGCCGCGTCGAAGTTCTTCACTTCGGCCGCGATGCGGGTGGGGAAGGTCTCGTTGGCTTCGAACAGGGTGATCGGTCCGACGCCGCTCTTACCGTTGATGAGCGACTGCCAGGTGTTGTCATTGCCGATGCCGTTCGGCGTGACCAGACCGATACCAGTGACTACGACGCGCTCCATGGGGATCCTTTGCGCCCCGGCGCCGTCGCGACGCCGGGGACGTGGGAATGGGCGCCGCTCGGGCGCCCCTTTCGCCGACAGCGCTTAGCTGCTGAGGTGCTTCTCGATGTAGTCGACCGCGTCCTGCACCGTGCGGATCTTCTCGGTGTCCTCGTCCGGGATGTCGATCTCGAACGCCTCTTCGAAGGCGAGCACGAGCTCGACCAGGCCCAGCGAATCCGCGCCGAGGTCCTCGATGAACGTGGACTCGGGCTTGATGTCCTTCTCGTCGACATCGAGCTGCTCTTTGATGATTCGCTTCACTTCGGCCGTGACATTGCGACCTTCAGCCATTTTTTGCGTCTCCAGGGGGCCGGCTCTAGCAGAGAGAGCCGGTCGATTGCATCGATTTTTCGTAGATTCCGACGGTTCTTGTGCGAAACCGTAAGAGATTTCAGTGACTTACATGTACATGCCGCCGTTCACACGCAGCGTGTGCCCGGTCACGTAGCTGGCCTCGTCCGAGGCCAGGAAGGCGATGGCGGCAGCCACTTCACGCCCGGTGCCGGTGCGCCCGAGCGGGACTGCGCCGACGATCGCGGCCTTGATCTCGTCGGTCAGGCCGTGGGTCATGTCGGTGTCGATGTAGCCGGGGGTGACGGCGTTCACGGTGATGTTCCGGGACGCGTACTCCTTCGCCAGGCTCTTCGTCACGCCGAGCAGCGCCGCCTTGGACGCGGCGTACGCCGTCTGGCCGACGTTGCCGGCCTCGCCGACCACGCTCGAGAGGAAGACGACTCGACCGACCTTGGCGCGCATCATCACCTTGATGGCGGCGCGTGCACAGGCGACGGAGCCCTTCACGTTGATGGCGAAGAGGCGATCGAAGTCCTCTTCTTTCAAGCGCAGAAGCAGCCCGTCCACGCTGATGCCCGCGTTGGCGACCAAGATATCGAGGCGCCCGAGGCGCTTCGCGATCTCGGCGATGGCCTTCTCCGACGCCTCGCCGTCGGCGACGTCGAACTTGGCGATCTCCGCCTTGCCGCCGCGAGCGACGATGGCGTCCGCCACCTCGCGGGCCGCCGCTTCGTTGCTCACGTAGTTGATGACCACGTGTGCCCCCTGATCAGCGAGGCCTTCTGCCGTGGCGCGTCCGATGCCGCGCGATCCGCCGGTGACGAGCGCGACTTTGCCAGTGAGGTCAAACATGGGATTTCATTCTCCCGTCCGTGCAAAGAGGCGCCGGGAGCGCGCCGGTGTTTACCACGATGAGCCGGGGCGCAAAGCCGAAAGTGCTGTCGATTCCCTGGCCGCGTTGCGTCATGCCGGGCACTCCCGTATCCGCTCGGCACTGACCGCGAAGCGTGCGACGCGCCGTGCCTGAATCGCGACTCAGCCCAGAAACTCGGCGATCTTCGCGATGCCGTCGGGGTCCGAGACGCTCAGCACCTGGATGCGCTTGTCGATGCGCTTCACGAGTCCGGCCAGCACCTTCCCGGGACCCACCTCGAGCGCCTTCGTCACCCCAGCGTCCGCCACGGCCGAAACCGACTCGTCCCAGCGCACGGCCCCGTCGATCTGACGCACCAAGAGCCCTGCCACCTGCGAGGCGTCGGAGTTCGGGCGCGCCTCGACGTTGCTCACGACGGGGAACGAGAGCGCGCTCACCGTCACGCTCTCGAGCGCTTTCTCGACCGCGCGCGCGGCGGGCTCCATGAGCGCGCAGTGGAAGGGGGCGCTCACGTTGAGAGCGATCGCCTTGAGCTTGCGCTCCGAAGCGAGGGCGCTCGCGCGCTTGACCGCGCCCGCGGCGCCCGAGATGACGACCTGCCCCGGCGCGTTGAAGTTCGCCGGCGACAGTGGTTCGCCCTCCGCGGCGTCTCGGCAGAGTTGCTCGATGGCAGCGCGATCGCCGCCCAGGATCGCCGCCATGGCGCCCACGCCTTCGGGCACGGCTTCCTGCATCGCGCGCCCGCGCAAGTGAACGAGCCGCACTGCATCTTCGAGCGAGAGCGCCGAGCTCGCGACGAGCGCGCTGTACTCGCCGAGCGAATGCCCTGCGGCGAACGCGGGCGCCTCGAGGCTCGGGTATGCCTCGCGGATCGCGGCGAGCGTCGCGATGCTCGCGGTCAGGATCGCGGGCTGAGTGTGCTTCGTGAGCGTGAGCTCGGGCGCCGGCCCCTCGAAGCAGAGCTTGCTGATGGAGAAGCCGAGCGCCGCGTCGGCGCGCGCGAACACTTCGCGAGCAGCGGGGGAGGCGTCGTGGAGCGCCTTGCCCATGCCGACCTCTTGCGTGCCCTGACCGGGAAAGAGCCAAGCAATCATGGCCGCGGGACCTATCGCGGAAAGCTCACGCGTTCAAGCCGCGTGCGCGCCGCGCAGTTGCGCGGGCGAGAGCGCGAGCGATCAGCGAGCGCGCGGCGGGCGGAGCGAGCGGTCGGCAGAGCCGACGACGCGAGCCGCGCTGAGGTGTCCGGAGGGGCGCGCGACGACGTGATCGGTCTTGGAAGACCAGATCACGATCGTCCAACAAGGCGACGACCTGAACGCGAACCGGTGAGGCCGGGCGCCTACCGCCTGGCCCGATGCGGACGACGCAGGGCGCCTCGACGGACGACTACCGAAACACAAAGTCAAAGTCGGACGAGCGCGCTCGCCCAGGAGATCCCGGCGCCGAGCGCGCACATCAGCACCGTGTCGTTCGGCTGAATGCGCCCGGAACGAACACCCTCGTCGAGCGCGATCGGGATCGAGGCGCTCGACGTGTTGCCGTAGCGATCGATGTTGAGCACGAAGCGATCGAGCGGGATGTCGAGACGCTGAGCCACCTGCGAGATGATGCGGAGGTTCGCTTGATGCGGGACGACCCAGCGCACCGCCGAGCTCTGGAGCCCTGCGTCGGTCAGCGCAGAGCGCGAGGCTGCCGTGAGGTTCTTCACCGCGACCTTGAAAATGTCGCCGCCGATCATGAAGACCTTGTCGCGGCTCGCCGCGAGCCCTTCGGGGGTGAGGGGCTCCTTCGAGCCACCTGTAGGGATGCAGAGCGACTCTGCGAGGGTGGAATCGGTGTAGAGCCGCGTCGAGAGGACGCCGCGTCCGTCGTCTGCGGCGCGACCGAGCACGACAGCGCCTGCGCCGTCACCGAAAAGCACGCACGTCGTGCGATCCTTCCAGTTGAGGATGCGGCTCAAGAGCTCGACGCCGACCACCAGCACGTTCTTCATCATGCCGGTGCGGATGAACTGATCGGCGATGGAGAGGCCGTAGAGGAATCCCGCGCAAGCCGCGGAGACGTCGAAGGACGGGATTGGCCCGGCGCCGAGCTTCTTCTGCACGAACACCGCGCACGCGGGCATCGGCAGATCCCCCGAGATGGTGCCGACGATGATCATGTCGAGATCGGCAGCCGTGATGTTCGCCATCTCGAGCGCGCGGCGCGCAGCGGCGGCCGCCATGTCGCTCGTGGTCTCACCGTCGGCGGCGATCCGCCGCTCGCGGATCCCCGTGCGTTCGCGGATCCACTCATCCGACGTATCGACCATCTTCTCGAGGTCGGTGTTGGTGAGAACCCGCTCTGGCGTGTAAGCGCCAGTTCCTAGGATTCGGCTCCTCGGCCCGTGCTCCATGACGTGTCGCCGATACTTATCCAAACGGGCCAGGGATGAAATGGTTAAACCACATCGAGCCCAATGACGCGGGGCGCCGTATCCGCGCGCCGAGCGAAAACGCAAAAAGACCCAGGGACCGCCGAGGCCGCCCCTGGGACTTTTCAGCTTTCGCTCCGGCCTTCAGCTCTCGTTGCTCTTGACGACGGCCTTACCCTTGTAGTGACCGCAGGACGGGCACACACGGTGGGGCACCATCGGCGCCGAGCAGTTCGGGCAGGGGACGATCGTCGGTGCGCTCACCTTGTCGTGCTGGGCCCGGCGCATGTCGCGCTTGCTGCTGGTTAGGCGTCGCTTCGGTACTGCCACGGCTCACTCCTTCTTCTGTTCGTTACTGACGAGCCGCTTGGCGAGTTCAGCCAGCGGACTGAGTCTAGGGTCGAGGGGTCTAGGCCCCTCGGGCTGGGGGCCGGGACCGATAGCGGCTTCCTCCGGGGAAGGCAAGTCCGAACGACGCGGATACATCGGTAACTCGAGCAAAATGAACTCGCGGAGGAACCGATCGAGCACGACTTCGTCCCCGGAGAAGGTGTCCGCCGCTGCTTCATTGGCGCTGAGCTCGGGCTCATCGGACCAGGGTTTGGCGCGTTTCCCCTTTTTTCCCGCGGGTTTGCTGGCCTGCTTCTCTTTCGCCTGCTTGTCTTTGGCCGACGCGGCGGGCGGCGCCTTGCCGTGGCGACGTCCACCGGACGCCTCGCCCGGGCCAGGCGTGAGCAAGAGCAGGATTTCCGGCTCGAGCTTGAAGGGAAGGGGATCCAGCGTGACGACGCAGGGGACCGTGACGTCCACCTCCGCGCGACCGCGAACGAGGACCTCGCGCCCGTTCTTGCTGAGCTCGACGTCGAGCTTCCCAGGACCTACCACCGTCGCCTCCGTGTCCTCGAAGGCGTGCTTCAGCCACGCCTCCGAGATCGCGCTCTCCAGGTGCTTCGGTCCGCTCTCCAGATCCGCGAGCGGGACGACGAATTCTGACTCAGACACGCGCCGACCCTAGCGCTCAAAGCCGCGTCAAGCAAACCTTGGGGCGCGTGGGAGTTACTTGCTAGGGTCGCCCGCACTCATGCGCCAGGTCTCGTCGCTCTTGGGCCAAGGTCGAAGGCGCCGCCTGCTGCTCGCGCTCACCGTCTATCTCGTCACGACCGCGCTGTTCTTCGCCTGCGCGGACCCGGCGACGCTCCGCACGCACACTCCGTACAACCACTTCGCGCTGCTTGCGGAGAGCTGGCTCGAGGGCAGGCTCGACCTCGGCGGTCCACCTCCGCCGTACACGGGGAGGAACGACTTCAGCCTGTATCTCGGGCGCTGGTTCGTCCCCTTTCCGCCGTTCCCCGCGCTGCTCGTCGCGCCGCTCGTCGCGCTCGCCGGAGGTGCCGAGTACTTCCAGGACGGCCAGTTCTTTCTCTGGCTCGGGGGCGTCGCGCCGGCGGTGCTCTTCCTCGCGCTCGAGAAGCTCACGCGGACCGGTCGCAGCGGCAGGAAGGAGAGCGAGAACTGGGCGCTCGCGCTGCTATTTGCTTTCGGCACTGTTTACTTCTTCAGCGCCGAGCAGGGCACCGTCTGGTACGCCGCGCACGTCGTGGGCGCGGCGCTCGCGGCGCTCTACCTCCTGTTCGCGCTCGACGCCGAGCGGCCGGCGCTCGCGGGGCTCGTGCTCGGGCTCGGCTTCGCGACGCGGACGCCGCTCATCTTCGCCTTCCCGCTCTTGGTCCTCGAAGCGGCGCGCGTGAGCCTCCCCGAGACCGCTCCGTGCTCCCTGCGCGATCCCAAAGGCGCGCTCCGACAGCTCGACTGGATGAAGCTCGCGAAGCCCCTCGCGCTCTTCGCCCTGCCACTCACCGTCGTCGTGGCGGCCACGCTCTGGCACAACCAGGCTCGCTTCGGCGATCCGTTCGAGGTCGGCTACCGTCACCTCGACGTGGCCTGGAAGGTGCGCATCGAGAAGTGGGGGCTCTTCAGCTATCACTACCTGGCGCGAAACCTCGGCGTCATGCTGACGAGCCTGCCGTACCTCGGCGATCCGCGCCCGAACGTTCCGTTCTTGCAGGTGAACGCGCACGGCCTCGCGCTCTGGTTCACGTCACCGTTCTACCTCTGGCTGCTCTGGCCGAAGCAAACTCGCCCGCCGCACCACGCGCTCTGGCTCACCGTGGCTTGCGTCGCGATCCCGACGCTGTTTTACCAAAACAGCGGCTGGACCCAGTTCGGCTACCGCTTCTCGAACGACTACGCGGTGTTCTTGTTCGCGCTGCTCGCGATCGGCATGCGCCCGTTCGGCGCGCTCTTCAAAGCGTGCGCCGTGTGGAGCATCGCCTGGAACGCGTTCGGTGCGCTGACGTTCAACCGAGCGGGCTTGCAGGGCTACTACTACACGGATCCCTCGCAGCGGATCCTCTACCAGCCGGATTGACCCCGCCTTCGGCGCCAACAGATGATCGGGGCAGCGAGACCTTGGAGCGAGTCGTTTCCACCCGCCGGGGCGCTCTGGGTGTTCGCGCTGGCCTGGTCGATCTCGACGATCTCCTTACCCGCGCCGGGTCCTGTCGCCGGCAACGGCGGCTTCGTCGCGGGTGTGGTGCTGCTCGCGTCAGGTGCGCTGCTCTGCACGTGGAGCTCGCCGGCGCGCACGCTCGCCCGAGCGCGCGCCCTCTTTCCGGCCTGGCTAGTCGCCGCTGGGGGGCTCGCTCTGCCGCTGCTTGCGAGCGCACCGTCGTTGGGAGACGTGGCCCTCGCGGCTCGCGACGCGCTCGCCCTCGGTTTCTTCGCGGTCCTGGCCGCGGTGAACGACGAGAAGATGCGTCGCGCGCTCGCGCTCGCGGCGCTCGCGCTGTTGCTGCTCGGGGTGCTTTCGGCGCTCGTTACCCCGCTCGTGCCCGGCTGGAGTGCCTTCGAGATCGGGCCGCACGAGCGGGTGCAGGCGATCCCTCGGTTTCGCGGTCTCTCGTCGACCCCGGCCCCCGCCGGTGTCTGGGCGCTCTCTGCGCTCGGCCTGTCGGGAGGGTTGCCGGACGGCCGCACGAAGAAGGTGCTCCTCCTCCTGTCTTTGCTGACCGCGCTCTTCACGTTCTCGATTGCGACGCTCGCCCTCCCGGCCGTGCTCGCGTTCGCGGCGCTGAAGCACTCGCGGCTCCGCACCGTCGTTACCGGCGCCCTCGGGCTAGGCGCTGCGTTCGTCCTGTACTTTCACACGCTCGAGCTGGTCGCAGGCTCGCGGCAAGTGACGATCTCACACGTGCACCCGGCGTACGAAGACGAGGGCCTGGGTGCCCGCTACCTTCCGATCCAGGACGTCGGCTCGAAATCGCTCCACGTTCGCGGCCACGAGACCGCCTACGGATCCCTGGCGCGGAGGGGCCTTACCTGCTTCTTGGAGCATCCGCTGACGGGCGTCGGGCCGGGCCGCTTCATCGACCGCTGCCCGGTGATGACGATGAACACCTTCGGCGAATGGACGGATCGGCGCAGCCCTCACAACCAAATGGGGGCGATCCTCTCCGAGCTCGGCGTCGTCGGGCTCGTCCTGCTCGTGGCAGCGCTCGCCGTATTGTCCCGGCGCGTCCGCGTCGTCCCCGGTGACCGCTGGGCCAACGCCGCGCTCGTGGGGGTCGCCGTGTGCTCGCTGGGCTCCGAGAC
>JAEZYO010000194.1 GCA_023419055.1 Pseudomonadota bacterium
GTGCAGACCTTCCTCGCCACCCTGACCGGCGCCAATCACCCTTACATCGAGAAAAACGCTGGCGGCGACGAGCGCCCCGCGATCGTCGCCTGGATGCGCTACTTCATCTACGGCGACACGGGCGCGGAGCACTACTTCTACGGCGCCGAGTGCGTGCTCTGCGTCGCTCCGTGGGAAAACCCTCAACGCAAGAACTGGCAGTGATCGAGGCGTGAGCGCGCACGGCGGCGCAGGGTCGGGTAGCGCTCCCGACCCTGAACCTCCGCGAGCTACGGCTGCTTCTGAAGGACGACCGTCCCCTTCGTCTCGCCGAGTCTGGTCACCGTCGTCGGCGTGACCATCATGAAGTTTCCGTCCACGCAGTGGGCGTAGTCGAGCGTCGGCAGGTGAGCGGCCGTCGACGTGCCCGTGACCGTCAGCGTGTTGTTGGCGGCCGTGTACGTTCCGCTGGTGGCCGCGTTGAAGGCGAGGACATAGCCCATCCCGCCCGACTGGGTGAACGTACCCGTGCAGGTACAGCCATCAGGCGTCGTCACTGAATCGACGCACTCGACCATGTCGAAGCCACCCGAGGAGAGCGGGATTCCGATCTTGCTACAGGCAGTGACGGTTCCGGACACGTCCAGGCATGCCGGCTCGAGCTCGAGCACCATCGAGCCCGAAGACGTCGTGTTGTCCGAAACGGAGCCATCGGCGCCGACGGTGAAGTTGCCGGTCACGTCGATCTTGCCCATGATCGGCGCCTCGTCGCACCCGATGCCAAGCTCGCTCAAGTCGGCGATCCCGCTGACGGGCAGACACGAGGCCTGAGCGAACCACACGCCCACCGGATCGCCGGCGCACGCCGTCACGCTGTCGCAAGAAGGTTCTGGCGCTTGCTGAACACCGCCGGAACCTCCCGCTCCACCGCTACCGCCGGGGCTCGATCCCGCGGTGCCCGAGCCACCGGAGCCACCTGCGCCGCCGCCCGTTCCGCCGGAGCCACTAGCGCCGCCGCTCGTCGTTGCAGAGCCGCCGGCACCACCGTTACCACCACTGGGTACTGGATCAGCCTGGTATCCTCCACACGCCACGAAAACGGGCGCGCACGCCACCAGAGCCCAACGAATGGCCGTGGCCACTCGCCATTCGGCGTGCACGCCACGGGCGTCGCGCAAAGTTCGATGACTCATCTCGTCCTCCACCTCACCGATCACTGACCGTACTTGGCGGCCTGAATGTTCTTCATGACCGCCAGCTCCGTGGCGTCGTCCGGGAAGCCCGCGACGATGGCACCCTCGTAGAAAGTGGAGAACGAGTTGTTGCTGTTGTCTCCGCCGACGCCCAACACGACCGCGCCCTTGCTCTCGAGGTGCTTGGTCGACGGGTAGTTCCCGGCGTAAGCGGTCGTGACGTCGGTGGCCGTCGCTACGTCGGCCACCCTGATGGCGTACCTCTCCGGAGAGTTCGTGGTCTTGAGGAACCCCAAGGCGTACTTCACCTTCAGGGACGGGTTGTTGCTGTTCGCGGGCGCGTCCTTCGCGTCGTTCAAGCCGCCCCAGCCGGGATCGCCCGGCTTCGAACCGCCCATCCACACGCCGGCTTCGAAATCGGCACCGAACCAAGGACCGTTGCCGGCCCCGCGACCCCAGTAGGCGACGCCCAAGAACAGCGTGTTCATCTCCGCGTACGACTTGGG
This sequence comes from Pseudomonadota bacterium, assembly GCA_023419055.1. The sequence continues at coordinate 1,679 of JAEZYO010000194.1, forward strand.
GTTCGGAGTGACGTTTCCGAAGTCCCAGCAGCACGCCGTTCCCGTGCGCGTGCCGTCCGCGAGCATGTAGATCCCCTGAGGCTCATCCCCGAGCGCCATCCCGTTGCCGGCCATCGTCTGCCGGTAGCCCTGGCGCGCTTCCATGAAGAGCGCGTACACGTCGTGACCGCCGACCTTCAGCCCACCCTTGGTCGCGATCGTCTCGAAGTCGTCGTCGTCCGCGTACTCGCCTCCGTTCGTGAGGCCACCCTTCGCGACCGTGATGTCGTTGCCCTTCCCGGACTGGTCGTACAACTTGGCGACGGTGCAGACGGTGCTTCCACACGCGGTGTCTACCGCGGCCTTGTCCGCGAAGCCGTCCGCGGTCTGGGGAATGTCGTGAAGCATTCCACCGCTGCCGGTGTTCTGCGCGCTGCTCCCGCTGCGCACCTGATACAGAGGTCCCGTGTACGTGCTCAAGAGACGGCGAATCGTGCTGTACGCAGCGACACACTCGGTGCCGGCGGCGTTGTAGATGTCACACGGCCCTTCGCCGGTGGGCGATCCACCGCCACCACTGCCGCCGTCGCCAGCCGCCCCGCCACCTGCGCCGCCGTTAGCACCGCCCGCGCCGCCGGTGCCGGGAGTACCGCCGGTAGCGCCGCCCGTACCGAGTGCGCCCGCCGAGCCTCCGGAGGTTCCGAGGCTGCCCGCAGCTCCGCCCGACGCCGATGCACCGCCCGCCGGGCTCCCCGTGCCGCCTACGGCGCCAGCCCCCGTGGCACCTGCCGAGCCTGCCCCTCCACCAGTCGAAGTACCTGGGTCAGTATCGGTGCTGCTGCAGGCAGCCGTGGTCAGGACGGACGCAGCCAAAGCGAGAACGGAACGAGAAACCATCATGATCAGCCTCCGGAAGGTTGCGAAGCAATTACTCAGGGAAGGTCGGCCGAGGTCGGCCAAATGAGAGCGCTAACAAATTTTCGTCGAGGAGAGTTCTGACGTCGTTACCTTGCCCCGACACGATACGAACCGGGCGGCGCCGACTCGACGGGAGACAGCTTGCCTGCCGGGGATCATGATGCTCGATCTCCACGTGACTTGCACTACTAATTTGGCAAGAATCTAGCCTTCCGCGCGACGCAGCGCCGCAATTCGAACGCGCTCCAATTTGCCAGAGCCGGGAGGTTTTTTTTCTCCTCCCGATCTCCCGACAACCTCGATAAGCAGTGCTTGCGCTGGCTGCGCAGAATCTCTAAAGTGCCAGTTTGTAGCCAATGTGCGCGCTAACATTTAGCGACGCGCCGTTTGGCCGAAGAAGTCGCCATGAACGTGGAAACCAGGCTCACACGCTGTCTCTCGCTCCTCGCCCTGGCTCTGGTCGTCGCCGTACCGGTCGCGTGCGGGGACTACCCAGTGGCGAGTCTACAGGGCAGCACGGGCGGGACCGGCAACGCTTCGGCCGGCGGCTCTAGCGGTGGCGGCGCCCCGTTGCCGCCCAACACCGCCACGCTGCCGTGCAAGGTACTCGGAGACGCGGGGCACGAATGCGTGTCGGCGCACAGCTCCGTTCGGGTCATCGTCCCGGGCTACACCGGTCCGCTGTATCAAGTCGACACGGGCACGTCGACGCTCGACATCAACAGCGTGGACGGCTACGCGGACGCCGCGGCGCAGGAAGAGTTCTGCGGCAAGACAGGCTGCACCATCAGCATCGTCTACGACCAATCCGGTTACGGGAATCACCTCACCAGGGCGCCTCGCGGCAGCGCGAAGGCAACGCCGGGAAACCCGGTGCCGGCGCACGCGCTGCCCGTGAAGATCAACGGGCGCTCCGTGTACGGCATGCTGTTCAAGCCTGGCCAGGGCTACCGCGCGGCGTGCAACGACTGCGTCTATCCCGAGCAGTTTCCGTCCGGAGTCCCGGTGGGGGACGCGCCGCAAACTCAGTACATGGTGAGCAGTCAGCACGACCTCATCAACGGGTGTTGCTTCGACTACGGCAACGCCGAGATCACGGCGAACAACGACGGCAACGGAACCATGGAAGCGGTCTACCTCGGACAAGGCGTCATCTGGGGTAGTGGTACCGGCCCGGGCCCGTGGGTGATGGCAGACCTCGAGAATGGGCTCTACCCAGGCTGGGAAAACGGCGGCTTCAACAACATTTCCACCAACACTTCGCTCGAATACGACTTCGTCACCGCGGTGGTCGTCGGTGACACCGCCGACAAGAACGGCGGAAAGGGGCGCTTCGCGCTCTACGGCGGAGACGCGACGTCACCCACCATCAAACAGATGTACGACGGAATTCGTCCCGAGAAGCCCGGCTACGTTCCGATGCAGAAGCAGGGCTCCGTCATCCTGGGCATCGGCGGTGACAACAGCGACGGCGACGGCGGGCGCTTTTACGAAGGCGTCATCGCGCTCTCGGCTGCACCCACCGAGGTCGTCAACGCCCTTCACGCCGCGATCGCGGAGGCACGGTACGGGCAGTGATGACCGACTCACCCTTTCCCCGCCGAGTTCGCGCCATGCGCAATGTCTGTTCTCCAATCGAGTCGTCCATGAAATCGCACCGAATGCTGCGGGGTCTGCTCGCGCTCGCGCTCCTGGTCATGACGGCTCCCGTGGCCGCGCAAGAGCCCGCCGAAACGGAAGCTGAAGAGGACGCCGACGCCGTCGCCGCCCCCGAAGGGTCCGCCACCGGAGAATCCACGCGCGCGGCCGAGACGGCTTCCGAGGAATCGTCCCGCGCGTCCGTCAAAGTGGCTCCCGAGGCGCCGGCGGAGGACGCGCACGCCACGGCCGAAGCCGAGGCCGCCGACGCCGAATACACGCCGCTGCAAAAGGGCTGGGACATCGGGTTCACGGGCTACTTCCGCGCGCCGATGACGCTCGCGATCAGCAATCGCCCGGGGCCAGACGATCTCAGCGGCGAACCGCAGACTCAGATTTCATACGGCCCGAATCGCACCGTCGACTCGAACTATTACAGCTTCGCGTACACGCGGCTTCAGGAACGTGACTGGATGGAAGTCTACGTGCGCGCGAGCCGCAAGCACGTGGCCGCCACCATCGGCTGGATGGGGTATTGGTTCGCGGGAGCCGGCTTCCGCAACCCCGACGCGGCGTGGCTCCCCGGGATCGCCTACGTCACGCTCGACACCGATTTCGAGCTCGCCGGCATAAAGCCCAACGTCGCGGTCTCCGCGGGTGCGTTTTGGCCCAACTTCGGCAGGTTCGACAAGTACGACACCTTCACCCTCGGGCAGTATCGCCAGCTGGGCGAGCAGATCAAGCTCACCATCCCGTTCAGCGAAGACTTCACCACCACCATCGTTCAGGGCTTCGGCACGGGGAGGGACGGTAGCTTCAACTACGGCGCTCCGCCGCCGTACCAGGACAAGGTGGGCCTCAACCTGATCGAGTACGCGCACCTGCAGTTCAACTACCGGCAGCGGCTCGAAATTGGCCTCCACCAGAACATGCAGTTTACGCGGGACCCCAACCTGCTCCAGCAAACCTCGGCGGGGAAGTCCTACTCGAACGCGCGCGAAGCCAAGCTCACGACCCTGGGCGCCGAGGCGAAGCTCTCGGTGCCTTACGCGGGCAAGGTGTGGATCTCGCCTTCCTACGTGAAGATCAAGAATGGCTGGGCGCTCGGTGAAGCCGGCGTCGAGGTCGTGCACGGGCTCAGCCCCGAGGGTCTCGCCGTGAACTACTTGGGCTGGAGCGGCAGCCCCTCGGACAGCACCGGGAGCGGCTCGCTCTTCAACCTGGGCTTCCTCTACGAAAACAACCTCTCGACCATCATGGGCAAGCCGAGCGGCAGCGTGCCCGAGGTGACGCTGAACGTCTTCGGGCTCCTCGTCGACTCGAGCCTCGACCGCCCCGCGGGGTCGAAGATCTCCCAGAACAAGATCTCGCAGTTCAAGTACGGAGCGGACCTCGAGTACAACCCCGCAAGATGGGTGGGCCTGATGGCGCGCTGGGACGAGGTCAACTACGACCTGAACAACCCCGGGTACATCTTCTCCGCCATCACCGGGCGCGTGTCGTTCTACTCGGACTTCCTCTCCGGCGAGCGCCTCTTCCTCCAGTATTCACGCTACCGCTACGGCGACAACATGACGCTCGCGGGCTCGTGGCCGTGGGGCGTGCCGCTCGTAGCCGGCAGCGAGATCATTCAAGGCGGCCCCTACGCCGGGTCGAAGCCGGACATGGACGTCGTCACCGTCCAGGCCGACGTCAAGTTCTAGGACTTCGGCGCCTTACCCGTGGATTCGCGGACCACGAGCTCGGGGGGGACGACGACGCGAGTCGGCTCGTCGTCGCCTTCGATCCGAGCGAGCAGAATGTGGAGACAGCGCCGGCCGAGCTCGGCGAAATCCTGACGGACCGTCGTGAGAGGGGGCGTGAAGTACGCCGCTTCCGGGATGTCGTCGAAGCCGACGACGCTGATGTCACGCGGCACCTCTCGCCCCACCTCGTGCAGCCTGCGCAAGAGCCCGAGCGCCATCTGGTCGTTGGCGACGAAGATCGCAGTCAGATCCCTCGTCTTGAGCAGGGACTGCCCGAGCTCGTAGCCGGCGCGCGGCGTCCAGTCACCGCGCACCAACGGCGGCACCGGAGCGTGCGCCGCCTCGAGCGCCGCCTTCCAGCCCACGATGCGCTCGTCCGCCTCTTGCCACTCGTTCGGTCCCGCCAAATGCCACACGGTCTTGTGCCCGAGGTTCAGGAGGTGTCGGGTGGCGGCCATGGCGCCCGCCCGCTGATCGACGGTAGCGACGGGAATTGAAGAGTTTTGGCCGGTCTCCACCGCCACCACCGGGAAATCAGGCCCGATGTAGCGGAGCGCGTCCACCCCCGCGCGATGCGGCGCGATGACGGCGACACCGTCCACACCCTGATCCCGGAGGTGCTGAATCGCGTCGAGCACCGTGCCGCGGTTCACCGTACGGACGCTGGAGACGCTCACTGCATAACCCGACTCGTACGCCGCCTGCTCGATACCGAGGACCGTCGACGCCGGGCCGTATTGAGTGGTGTCCGAGGCGACGACGCCGAGCCTCTTCGAGCGCCCCGTGGCGAGCGCCCGAGCCATCGAGTTCGGGCGGTAATCGAGCTGCCTAATCGCCGCCAAGACTCGCTCGCGTGTTTCTCCGCGCACGTGCGGACTGTCGTGGAGGACGCGCGAGACTGTCTGATGCGAGACGCCCGCTAGCTTCGCGACGTCTGACATCACCGCCGAGCGGGGTTTGTCGGATCCTGGCACGGTGTTCAGATACTACAGACGGCTTGACAGATTCAATGTGAGCGCTCACAATCCGGTACAAATAGGCTCGCGGGCGTGTCCGGAGCCTCAGCCTTGTGAGTGTGCGATGACGAGCCTGGCCCGCCCCAACACCCAGGAATTTTGGTTCCTCACCGGCAGTCAACACCTCTACGGAGACGAGACCCTCGCGCAGGTAGCGGAGAACTCGCAGCGCATCGCCGCGAGCATCGACGGCGCCGGAAAGCTCGACGCCAAGGTGGTTTGGAAGCCCGTTCTCACGAGCCCCGAAGCGATCGAGAACGTCTGCCTGGCCGCGAACAGCGCCCCGGAGTGTGCCGGTGTCATCACCTGGATGCACACCTTCTCTCCCGCCAAGATGTGGATCGGCGGGCTGACGCGCCTGCAAAAGCCGCTCGCTCACCTGCACACGCAGTTCAATCGAGAGCTGCCGTGGGGCGAGATCGACATGGACTTCATGAACCTCAACCAGTCGGCGCACGGCGACCGGGAGTACGGGTTCATCGGCGCGCGCCTGCGCCTGAGCCGCAAGGTCGTCGTCGGTCACTGGCAAGATCCGGGCGTCCTCGAAGAGCTCGCCAGCTGGTCCCGTGGTGCCCTTTCGGTCGCCGAATCGCGCAAGCTCAAGATCGCGCGCTTCGGCGGCATGAACATGCGCGAAGTCGCGGTCACGGGCGGCGATCGCGTCGAGGCGCAGATCAAGCTCGGATGGTCGATCAACGGCTACGGTGTCGGTGACTTGGTCGCGCGGATCGCCGAGGTCACGGATAGCCAAGTCGACCGCCTGGTGGAGGAGTACGAGGACAGCTACACGCTCGTCGCGTCGCTGCTTCCCGGCGGGGAGAAGCGCGAGAGCCTGCGCTACGCCGCGCGCCAGGAGATCGCGATGCGCGCCTTCCTGGAAGAAGGCGGATTCGGCGCGTTCACGACCACGTTCGAGGATCTGCACGGCCTGAAGCAACTCCCCGGTTTCGCCTCACAGCGTCTCATGGCTCAGGGGTACGGCTTCGGAGCGGAGGGAGATTGGAAGACGGCCGCGTTGGTGCGCCTCGGCAAAGTGATGACCGGCGACCGTCCCGGCGGGGTCTCGTTCATCGAGGATTACACGTACCACCTCGTTCAAGGAAAAGAGCGCATCCTCGGCGCTCACATGATCGAGGTCTGCCCTTCTATCGCTGACGGGAAGCCCTCGCTCGAGGTCCACGAGCTTACCATCGGCGGGAAAGCGGACCTTCCTCGCCTGGTGTTCAACGCGAGTCCGGGGCCCGCCGTCAACGCCACGCTCCTCGACGTCGGCGGGCGGATGAGAATGATCATCGCCGAGCTCGACGTGGTCAGCCCTGACCACGCCATGCCCAAGCTTCCTACGGCGCGGGCGGTCTGGATCCCTCGCCCCGATTTCAAGCGCGGGGCTCAAGGTTGGATCGAGGCGGGCGGCGGCCACCACTCCGCGTTTTGCCAGGCAGTCACCGCTTCGGAGTGGGAGGACTTCGGAGACATGGCAGGTCTCGAGGTCGTCCGCCTGGGCGCGGATCTCGACTTGCGGACGCTGCGCAAAGAGCTTCGCTGGAACGATCTGGCCTTCAAGCTGGGGCAATGACAGCCATGGCGTCCCCCTATCGTGAGCTGAAAGAGCGCGCCTGGGCCGCCAATCAAGAGATCCCCAAGCGGGGTCTCGCCATCTACACGTTCGGCAACGTCTCCGCTTTCGACGCCGAACGCGGAGTCATGGCGATCAAGCCGAGCGGCGTGCCGTACGACGAGCTCACCGTCGAGGACCTGGTCGTGCTCGATCTCGAAGGGACGATCGTCGAGGGCAAGCTGCGGCCTTCCTCCGACACGCCGACTCACCTCGTGCTCTATCGCAACTGGAAGGGCATCGGTGGCGTGGTTCACACGCATTCGAGCCACGCCACGGGGTGGGCTCAAGCGCGCTTGCCCATCCCCGTCTACGGTACGACCCACGCGGACCACCTCGACGAGGACGTGCCCTGCACGGCCGTGATGTCGGACGAGGCCGTGGAGGGCAACTACGAAGTAGAAACGGGGAACCAGATCCTCGCCTGCTTCAAGGGCCGCGATCCTCTGCACACTCCCATGGTGTTGGTGGCGGGACACGCGCCGTTCACCTGGGGCAAGACCCCGGAGCAGGCGGTGTACCACGCGGCCGTCCTCGAGGAGCTTGCTCGGATGGCGTTCGTGACGCGCACCCTCGACCCGGGAGCGCCCCGCTTGCCGAACAGCCTGGTGCGCAAGCACTTCGAGCGCAAACACGGGAAGAACGCCTACTACGGGCAAAAATGAAGACTGGGAATCAGGACGACAGGGCAGCGCTGATCGAGGCGGGCGGCGCCGTCCTCGGCATCGAGTTCGGCTCCACCCGCATCAAGGCCTCGCTCATTGCTCCTGACACCACTCCCCTGGCGTCCGGATCCCACGGCTGGGAAAACCAGCTGAAAGACGGCGTCTGGACGTACGACACGAACGACGTGTGGGCGGGCCTTTCGTCTTGCTACGCCTCTCTGAAGCGTGACGTGCTCGAGCGCTACTCGGTTCGGCTCGAGCGAGCCGCGGCGCTCGGCATCAGCGGGATGATGCACGGCTACGTGGCGCTGGACCGCCAGGGAGAGCTCCTCGTTCCCTTCCGCACGTGGAGGAACAACATCACGGCGGAGGCGTGCTCCGCGCTGACGCCGCTGCTCGGCTTCGCCGTGCCTCAGCGCTGGAGCATCGCGCACCTTTATCAGTCGATCCTCGAGTCCCAACCTCACGTCTCGCGGCTCGACCGCCTGACCACGCTCGCGGGTTACGTTCACGAGAAGCTCACCGGCGAACACAAGCTCGGCGTCGGAGAGGCCTCGGGCATGTTCCCCATCGATCCGCGCACCGGTGATTGGGACCGCGCCCGCATCGACATGTTCGATGCGCTGATCGCGCCGCGCAAGCTCGGTTGGACGCTGCGAGACATTCTCCCGAAGGTGCTCCCCGCAGGGCGCGCCGCGGGGAGGCTCACGACCGTCGGAGCGAAGCTGCTCGATCCCACAGGCCAGCTCGAGCCAGCCATTCCCCTCTGCCCACCCGAAGGGGACGCCGGCACCGGCATGGTCGCCACCAACGCCGTGCGGCCGCGCTCGGGGAACGTCTCTGCGGGGACGTCGGTCTTCGCCATGATCGTGCTCGAGAAGAGCCTGTCCGAGGTGCACGAGGAGATCGACATCGTGGCGACGCCGGACGGAAAGCCCGTCGCGATGGCTCACTCCAACAATGGGTCTTCCGATCTCGACGCGTGGATGGCCCTCTTCGCGCAAGTGGCTCGCGCGTTGGGCGCCGACGTGAGCCCCGACCGACTCTACGGCGCGCTCCTGCCGCTCGCGCAGGGTGGGGATCCGGACGCGGGCGGGCTACTCTCCATCAACTACGTGTCGGGCGAACACGTGACCGGCTTCACCGAGGGCCGCCCCCTGTTCGTCCGCAATCAGGGCGGGAACTTCTGTCTCGAGAACTTCCTCCGCGCCCTGTACTACTCGTCGCTCTGCGCCGTGCGGACGGGGATGGACATCCTCACCCAGAAGGAGGGAGTGGTGATTGACGAGATCCGGGGTCACGGCGGCTTCTTCAAGGGGGGCGACACCGGCCAGCGCATGATGGCGGCGGCGCTCGGCGTTCCCGTCAGCATCCCGGCCACCGCGGGAGAAGGCGGCGCGTGGGGCATGGCCGTGCTCGCCGCGTACCTGCTGCGCGACGACGAGACCGAGTCGCTGCCCGACTACCTGGACGCGCGCATCGCGAGCAGCATCGGCAAGCCCGTGGAGCCCGATCCGAGCTGGGTCGAGGGCTTCGCCCGCTTCTTCGAACGCCACAAGAAGGGCCTCGCCATCGAGCGCGCGGCCATCCGTGCCCTCGAGTAGCGCCGTGACGCACCGAGACCTGAACCTCGTCCTCGCGCTTTTCGGAGGCTTCACTTGCAGCCCTCGAGCGCTCGCTCAGGCGTCGAGCCCGGTGACGGTCGACGTCGACGCGACGTCCCCGGGAGTGCCACTCGAACCCGTGTGGGCGTTCTTCGGCTACGACGAGGCGAACTACACGACGACCTCGGAGGGCAAAGAGCTCTTGCGCACCCTCGCCGACGCGCATTCGTCGCGGGTACACGCGCGCACGCACTTCCTCTTCAACACGGGTGACGGCGCGCCGGCGCTCAAGTGGGGCTCGACCAACCTGTACGACGAAGACGCGGATGGTCACCCCGTGTACGACTTCACGCTCATCGACGAGATCATGGACGCCACGCTGGACGCAGGGGTGCTCCCGCTGTTCGAGCTCGGGTTCATGCCTCGAGCGCTCTCGGCGCGGCCCGATCCGTACCAAAACAGCGGAACTTACACGCTCGACGGCGGCGCGTTCTATCCGCCCCGAGACTACGACGCGTGGGCAACCCTCGTGGGTACGTGGGCCGAGCACGTCGGCGCTCGCTACGCCGGCTCGCAATCGAATTGGATTTGGGAGCTCTGGAACGAGCCCGACATCGGCTACTGGCAGGGAACGCCGGAAGAGTACGCGAAGCTCTACGACTACACGGAGGCGGCGCTGCACTCCGTCCTCCCCGATGCGCGCCTGGGTGGCCCCGCCGTGGCGCACCCCGACGGCGATTTCCTGACCGAGTTCTTGGACCACTGCGCGACCGGGACCAACGCCGTCACCGGGCAGGCGGGAACGCGGCTCGACGTCGTGACCTTTCACGCGAAGGGCGGCGTGACTCGGGTCGACGACCACGTGCAGATGGACCTCGGTCATCAGCTCGCCCTGCACCACGCCGGGTTCGAGGCCGTCGCAAGCTCGGCGTTCGCCGCGACGCCGATCATCATCACGGAAGCGGACCCCGACGGCTGCGCCGCGTGCCCCTCGAGCACGGCACGCCATCTCGACTATCGCAACTCGCCGGCCTACGGCGCGTACGAGGTGGCGATGATGAAGCGTACGCTCGATCTCGCCGCGCAGACCGGGGCCGACCTGCGCGGGATCCTCACGTGGGCGTTCACCTTCCCGGGCACCCCCTACTTCGCCGGATACCGAGCGCTCTCGACCAACGGCATCCACCTGCCGGTCCTGAATGCCTTCAAGCTGCTCGCCCGCCTGAGCGGGGACCGGCTCCTCGTCACGAGCAGCGGCGCCCGCGCTCTCGATGACGTCTTGGCCAGCGGGGTTCGCGAGCAGCCCGACGTCGACGCGCTCGCGGCGAGCGACGGCGAGCGCGTGCGAGTCCTGATCTGGCACTATCACGACGATCTTCTGCCGGCGCCTCCGGCGAGCGTGACCGTCAACGTCACCGTTCCAGCCGGTTTCGGTCGGCGTGCGGTCTTGACCCACGAGCGCGTGGACGAAGAGCACGGCAACGCCTTCACGCTCTGGCAAGCGCAAGGCAGGCCAAGCTCGCCCGATGCCGCGGAGCTCGACGCGCTGCGCGAGGCCATGGGCTCGTTCGAGCTCGAGCCAAAGCGCGTCGTCGAGGTCGACGGGCGAACGGTGACCCTCTCCTTCGACTTGCCTCGCTTTGGGATTTCGCTGCTCACGCTCGAGCCGTCGAGGGAGGCCACGCCCGCATCCCCAGGTGATACGGCATTTTCGTGCCGCACGTCCGCTCCGGCGAGCGCGCCGCTGCCGCTCTCGATGTCGCTCCTGCTCGCCGCCACGCTGCTCGCCCGTCGCCGAGCCGAGCGCGCTGGGCGAGCCGCGATGACGCGCGTCGACGAGCCGGAGCGCTGCAAGCGACGCGAGCTCGTCACCGACACGCTGCCCGACGGAAGGTTTCTCGACATTGACTCACGTAGACACTCTCGGCAATCTGAAGCGGCTCGATGTCGCAGGCCGAGCTGAGAGCAGAACGCTCTCGAGGAGGACGCCCATGCTCAAGAAGATCGACGACGCTCCGGGCGCGAGGTTCTCGCGCCGCTCCGCCCTGCTGCTCACGCCTGCCCTGCTTCTCGCGAACGGGTGCAAGAAGGAGGCGGAGGCGAACCCCGCTCCAGGCACCGCCGCCGAGCCCGGCCAGCTGCGCTTCGCTTTCGTCACGAACAACTCTTCGAAGTTCTGGAGCATCGCCGAGAAGGGCCTGCGCAAAGCGGAGAAGGAGTTCGGGATCAAGGCCGAGATCTTCCGCCCGCTGAAGGGCGACGTCGCGGACCAGCAGCGCTTCCTCGAAGACATCCTGGTCCAGAACTTCGACGGCGTCGCCATCAGCCCGATCAACCCCGAGGGGATGACCGGCATCCTGGACAAGGTGGCCGCGCGCATCCCGGTCGTGTGTCACGACTCCGACGCGTCCAAGTCCAAGCGCAAGAGCTACGTCGGCACGAACAACGTCGAGGCCGGTCGCGCCGCGGGCGACGCCGCGCTCAAGGCGCTCCAGGCGGCCGGGATCGACAAGGGCAAGGTCGGCCTCTTCGTCGGGCGCATCGACATGCAGAACGCCATCGAGCGGCGTCAAGGCGTGGAAGAGAAGCTCAAGACGGTGAGCGGTCTCGAGATCCTGCCGGTGTTTCTCGACAACACCGACCGCACGAAGGCGAAGAAGAACATCGAGGACGCGCTCGCGCGCTACCCCGATCTGGTGCTCAGCGTCGGGCTCTGGTCGTACAACGGGCCCTGCCTGGCCGGCGCGATCCGCGAGTCCGCGCGCAAGCAGAAGCCGCTCATCATCGCGTTCGACGAGGAGGAGGAGACGCTGAAGGCCATCGAAGAGGGCCTGATCTCCGCCACTATCGTGCAAAAGCCGTTCGAGTTCGGCTACCAGTCGATGAAGATCCTGAAGGAAGCGAAGGAGGGCAAGCCAGTGCCTCCGGCGGTCGACACCGGCATCGTCACGGTGGAGAAGG
>JAEZYO010000230.1 GCA_023419055.1 Pseudomonadota bacterium
CTTCACGGCACCGGAGCTACCAGCTCCGCCAGCCGAGCCACCACCGCCGCCACTGCCAGCTCCGCCGCTCCCACCACCGCCCGAGATGTTCGTGGAGCCCGCCGCTCCCGAGGCGCCGCCACTGGCCGCACCGCCATGTCCGGAGCCGGCGCTCCCGGCGCTACTCGAGCCGGCGCTCCCGGCGCTATTCGAGCCGGCGCTCCCGGCGCTACTCGAGCCGGCGGTGCCGCCGCTGCCGGTTCCTCGAGTTTCAGATCCCTGACTGCATGCGAGCGACAAGGGCAGGAACAAGAGGAACCGCGCCGGGCCGGGTGAGCGCGACGCGCGCACCGTACCTAACCTGGCTTTCGTCCTCCGCACCGTCGACTGAGGCTTCATCGATCCTGTAGTCGCGCGAGCGTGTCGAACGGGAGCAACAAACTTCGCGCGTCCGCCAGCGCACGACCGACATCGTGAGACGTTCGCAGCGCGCAGTTTTTACAAGAACCAGTGCGGTGTCTCTTCTAGAATGGAGACGCCCAATTCATGCAGAGGGGTCAGCGAGAGGGCGCACGATCGAGCACTTCGAAGATGCGTCGAGTCAGCTCCTCGACCGAGTAGGGTTTCGCGAGAAACTCGATCCCCTTCTTCAAGATGCCGCGGTGGACGATCACGTTGTGCGGATAGCCGGAGACGTACAAAACTCGAAGCTCCGGCAGCACTTCGGCGACCCGTTCGGCGAGGACGCGCCCGTTGATGCCAGGCATGATGACGTCGGTGATCAAGATCTCGGGCCTCGGAACGAGTGACGAGAGACGAGCCAGCGCCTCTTCACCGTTCTCGAAGGCATGAATCGTGTGGCCGAAGCGCGTGAGGACGCGCGTGGCGAAGGTACGTACTCGTCTGTCGTCCTCCACGAGCAGGATCGAGGCGACGCGAGCCGGAGCCTTCGCGGGCGCGCGCGCCGTCACCGGTGCCGAAGCTTCGGTAGCCACGGGGAGGTAGATCTTGAAGGTCGTGCCGAGACCGAGCTCGGAATAGACCTCGATCAAGCCGCCGTTCTGTCGGACTGCGCCGTACACCGTGGCGAGGCCGAGCCCCGTACCCCGCCCGGGCTCCTTGGTGGTGAAGAAGGGTTCGAAGAGGTTGGCTCGCACTTCCGACGTCATGCCCGCGCCGGTGTCGGAAACCTGGAGCAGGGCGTGCGCTCCCTGGTGCGCGTCGACATGCAGCCGGCAGTACTCTTCGTCCAGGTAGACGTTCGAAGTCTGGATGATGAGCCGCCCGCCGTTCGTCATGGCGTCTCGAGCGTTGACCGCGAGGTTGACGATGATCTGCTCGACTTGCGCCGGGTCGCAGTAGATCGGCGTGAGATCGTGTGCGCAGAGCGTTTCGAGCTTTATGTCCTCGCCGAGCAAACGAGTGACCATCTTTTCGATGCGTTGGATGACCTCGTTCAAATCGAGGACGGTGGGCGCGATGATCTGCTTTCGCGAGAAAGCCAGCAGCTGGCGCGTCAAACCGGCGGCGGAGGTCGTCGCGTCGGCGACCTCGGCGAGGTGGCGTCGCACGGGGTGGCCCGCTGGGAGCTCCGTCTGGCTGATCTCGAGCCCGAGCGAGATGACGGTGAGAACGTTGTTGAAGTCGTGCGCGATACCGCCCGCCAGCCGTCCGATGGACTCCATCTTCTGTGCTTGGACCAGCTGAGCTTCGACCTTCTTGCGCAGGCCCAGCTCTGCCTGAGATGCCCGGTAGAGCCTCGCGTTGTCAATGGCCACCGCGGCACGGCGCCCGAGCTCTTGCACCAGCTCGAGATCGGCGCGCCCGAAATGTCCAGCCGTGCCCGATACGAGCGTGAGTGCTCCGAGCACCTGACCGCGCGCAGTCAACGGCACGCAGATGGCGCTGCGGCCGCCCAGGGTGGCAATCAAATGGGTGTGACGGTCGTCCACGCAGTAGCGGGGCAACTCTTCGTCGGGTAGATCCTCGACGAGGAGCGGCGCTCCGCTCCTGAGGACGGCAGCAGCGGGTTGCGGCGACTCCCGGTCGGGCGGATAGGCCTGCTGCAGTTCACGCAGCAGGGGCTCCTTGCTCGAATCGCGATGGGCCCCCGCGGCGCGTTCCAGGCGAGTACCTTCGACGATGTCGATCACGCACCAGTCAGCCAGCGACCGGACACAAAACTGGCTGAGCCAGACGAGCTGGGCGGAGTACTCGAGGGACTCCGAAAGACGAGCGGATGCCTCGCCGAGCAGTGCCGCTCGCCGTTCGGCGGCCTCGGCGGCGGCACGTGCTTTCCGTTCGGCGGCGAGCAGCAACGCGTTCTCGACCGAAATCGCCGACTGAGTCGCCAGCACCTCGACGGCCGCGAGTCGGCCGGGAGTGAACGTTCCCGGCACGAGGCGGCTCTCGAGGTAAAGCACGCCCAGCACCTGGCCTTGCTTCAGGATCGGCAGGCACAGAACCGAACGTGGCCGAGTGCGAACCAGGTATTCGTCGGCGACGGGCGCCCTTTGGACGTCGTCATCGACGATCACGCGCTCTCGGGTCAACTCCACGTAGCGCAGCAGCGACACGGGCAAGACCGACGAGCCGTCGCGCAGTTCCTGGTGCAGGGTGCTCGTCTCGACGCCGCTCGCCGTGAGCGCGGCCTCCGCCTCCACGAACAACATCCTGTCCCGAGCGAACACGAGCACGGCCCGCTGCGCGCCGCTCTGCTCCAGCACCGCCTCGAGCAACGCGCGCACCAGATTTTCGAACTCGATCTCGCTCGAGATGGCCTGCGACGCCTTGAGCACCGAGAACAACTCCAGCTGCTCCGGTCGCACCGCGAGGGTGACGGCAAGGCCGTGCGGTCCGAGCGGGCGCAGGGAGGCGTGCTGGCGCTCGAGTTGCTCCACCTTGGCCTCGGCTCCCCAGCGTTGATAGCAGGCACGGGCACGCTCGAGATAAGCGCCCGCAACCACCTTCAAGCCACGCATCTTGCAGAAGCGGGCCGCCAGCTCCGCAGCGATCGCCTCGTTCTGCGCGAACCCGTCTTCACGAGCCGACGCGATCGCCTCCTCGTAGAGCCGTAGTGCCTCGGCGTCGCGGCCGTCGAGTCGCGCGGCCTCCGCCGCAATGAGGGCTCGTCGGTTGCGGAAGGTCGCGGCGCCGCGCTTCTCCCACACCCGGTGGTGCGCTTCCAAGTCGGCGACCCGCGCCCGGAGCCCGGGGCGTTCCTCCGCCGGCGCGTCGTCGTAGTGGCAAGAGTAGGCGAGCGCGGCGACGTACCAAGCGTGCGCCACGTCCGCGGCGCTGCCCATGTGTTGGAGCGTTCGGTAGCAGTCGGCCACCTTCGCCGCGCTCCGATAGTCCCCGAAGATGAAGTGCTCGACTGCCTGACAAGCCTGGTGCTGGAACCTGAGCCACGGATGCTCCGGCTCGGGCTTGCTCAAAGTCGTCGCCGCTCGCCCTCCGCGCAATCGCTGCACCAGGCGCAGCATACTCGCGACGTACTCTTCTATGTATTGCCGCACGTGCCGCGTGAACTCCAGCTGCTGCTCCGCTTCGGCCGCCACCTCGCTGAGCGATTCGCCCGCGCTGAAGGCGTACTCGACGAGCACCAGTGACGAGAACGAGGCTACGTTGATGTCTCCGCATTCACGCGCCGCCTCGAAGGATCGCCGGATCAACGGGATCACCTCCCGAAGGGGACGCGTCCAGCCGTGGACGAAGACGGCGTTCGTGAAATAGCAGGCACCTCGCCCCGGCGACGGCGCCGGACCGTGCCGCTCGCAGACCACGGCAGCGACCTGCCCGAACCGGTACGCTTCGTCCCAGCGCTCGAAGACCCGCCCCAGCGCCCCACCGAACGTGGAGTACCCGTGTGGCGAGCTCGAGCTGTTACCGTGGCGGAGGCTCAACCGCACGATGCTGGCGGCCATGAGATCGTGCAGCCCCAGATCGAGCTGGTAGGCGGTCGGCATCGTCTTCGAGAGCAGCTCGACTCCGGCCCTCACCGCGGGATCGGTCATCTCCGGCAAGTCTGCGATGTCCTCGATGCTCCGCTCGCCCCAGGCTCCCAGGGTCTCGGTGAGGTAACGTCGCTGCTCGTCATCGCTAGGATGCAGTGGCAGGTCGACGCCGAGCCATTGTTTGCAGGCCGCCAGCACCAAGAGCAGGTTCTCTTCCACCGCCTGAGACTGAACTGCGATGAGGTCGCTTTGGAGCGCAGCGACCTCGAGGTGATCCGCCGCCGTCCGCACGTGCTGCGATAGCTTTGCGAGGAGCCCGGACGCGACCTCGAACTTTTGGCTCAGCGCTTCGCAGCGGGCGCGCTCGAGATAGAGACCGTGGGTCAGCTCGTAGTGACGCTCCCAGGGTCCCGCCGGAAGCAGCCCCTGACCCGTCGCCAGATAGCGCGCCCCGAGCTCGTACGCGCTGGCGGCCTCGGCCTTGCGCCCGGCTCGCAGGTTGAGCTCGGCGATGCGCAACCGTTCCGACTCGTCAGTCACCAGGGCGAGCCCGAGATCGAGCTGGGTCACGATGTCGAAGAGCCGCTCCTGCAGGCGCTCGGCGGGCGTGTGCTCGAAGAGGAGCCGCCCCACACGGAGGTGCATCCGAGCACGGCGCGCCGGCTCGAGGAGCGCGTAGGCCGCTTGCCGGATGCGATCGTGCGCGAACGCGACGCGGTCACCCGTCTGCCAGACTAACCCGGCCTCGAGCGCCTCCCGCAGATCGCGCCCGGTCTCCTCCTCGGACCTTCCGTACACCAGCGCCAAAAACGGGACCTCGCACTCGTTGCCGATGCACGCAGCGACGGTCGACACCCTCTGCGTGGCGATCGACAACCCCGTCAGGCGCTGCAGCAGGAAGTCGACGACGTTGTCGGTGTAGCCGCGCGTCTCGATGCGCGCGACGTCCCAGCGCCAGGTGAGGCTGCTCTGCTCCAGCCACAGTAGGCGGTCTCGATGGAGGAGGCTCAAGAACTGGAGCAAGAAGAACGGGTTTCCGCCGGTCTTCTCACACACGAGCTCAGCTAGTGGTCGCGCGCGTTCACGATCCGACTGCAGCGTGTCCGCGACGAGCTCGAGGACGGCGTCCATGCCGAGTGGCGCGAGCGTCACCTCGCTGACCCGTGCGCGGGCTTTACGGATGCGATCGAGAAGCCGGGCGAGCGGGTGCAACCGATCCACCTCGTTGTCGCGATACGAGCCGATCAAGAGGAGGTGGTGCGTCTCCGGGGCGGTCATGATCTCTTCGAGCAGCCGCAGGCTGGCGGCGTCGGCCCACTGCAGATCATCCAGGAACAGCACCAGCGGGTGCTCCGGGCGCGTGAACACCCCGAGGAAGGCGAGGAACGCACGTCGAAAACGCAGCTCTGCGTCGAGCAGCGGCGCCTCCACCAGGGGCGGAGGCTGCCCGAGGAGCAACCGAAGCGGTGGAATCACATCGACGAGCAGCTGCGCCTCGTTGCCGAGCGCCTGCGCGAGCGGGGCCTTCCAGGCACGGCGGGACTCCTGGTCTTGAGTCAGCACGTCGATCACGACGCGCGTGAACGCCTGGACCAGCGTGGAGTAGGGGATGTTCCGCGCGTGCTGGTCGAACTTACCCGAGAGGTAGATCGCCCGTTGCTCGAGGACGGGCTGGCGGAGCTCCGCGACGAGCGCGGATTTGCCGACGCCAGGCTGGCCTTTCAGGATGAGCAGCTCGGCGGCGCCGCGCGCGACCACCCGCTCGAAGGCGCGGTGCAAGGCGCTCACCTCGTGCGCGCGACCGTAGAGCTTTTCCGGTACGCGCGGCTCGTCGGCGACGTCGTACTCGCCGAGAACGAAGGGCGCGATGGCGCCAAAGCGCGG
>JAEZYO010000989.1 GCA_023419055.1 Pseudomonadota bacterium
GTCCGCTACTTCGAAAAGCGCGTTGCCCGGGCTCACGACCGCGCCGATGCCCTCCGGAGCTCGCGTGATGGTGCCCTTGAAAGGCGCAACGAGGCGGTGGTTCGCGAGCGAGACCTGAATCAGCGCGGTCTGGGCGCGAGCGGAGTCGGCCTGTGCCTGGGCGAGCGCCTTGCTTTGAGCGGTCTGGACGCCGGTGGCCTCCGAGAGCGCGCCGCTCTGCACCATGCTCGAGGTGCGGCGTTCGGTGTCGTCGGCCAGCGCGAGCTGCGCCTCGGCTGCCCGGACCTGCGCTTGCGCCGCCTTGAGCTGCGCGCTCGCCTCGCTCGAGTCGAGGACCCCGAGCAGGGCGCCGGACTTCACCACGTCACCGACCTTGACGTTGATCTGCGAGAGCTTGCCCGTCACCTTGAAGCCGAGCTCCGCCGATTGGCCCGCGTTCAGCGTGCCGTCGAGCTCCACGACCGGCTCCCAGGTGCGAGCCGCGGCGGCCACGACCCGGACCTTGGCGGGCGCCTTGGCGAGGGCTGCGTTCTTCTCCGCGTCGGCGTTGCGCTGGGTCGCGATCACCTGCTGCTTCTGCGTGGCGTTGACGATGCGCACGCCGATCCAGCCCGCGAGGGCGAGCGTCAGAGCGGTCGCTCCGACGATCCCGGCGAGCGGCGCCTTACGGGTCGCCGGCTGTGCCGGGGTCGACGTCGTCACGAGGGTGGGCTGTGGATGGCTCGACGTGCTGCTCTGGATAGGCTGCTGCTGCATGGCGGACACACTAAGGTGGCGTTTCGGACCCCTCTTCAACTAGGCGAGGCGGGAAGTCTTGGCTGCGCGTTGTTCGCGGCTGACGGACGAGATGGGCGCGCTGTCGTCCTTGTACACGCGTTCGGCGATTTCGATGAGCTCCGGCGTGCCGAAAGCGTGCATCACGTAGAGGTGGATTTGGCGGATGAGCGCGCGAAAGTCCGGCTTCTTCTTTTCGCGCAACATTTGACAGGCGACGCGATCGAACCCGCCGGAGCAAAAGGCAGCGGCGCTCACCGGATCGATGTCGGGGCGGTAGTAGCCGCGATCGATGCCGAAGGCGATGAGCTCCTCGGTCTGTTTCTCGATCCGCTGCACGAACATTTCGGTCAAATGCTGATAGTCGGCCGAGCCGCCCCCTTCGAGCATCACGAGGCCCATGATGGCACGATGCTTCCAGACCACCTCGAAGATCTCGATGTCTCGTTCGAGGATCTCGCTCAGCATCTGGTCGAGCCCCTTCGCGTACGAGTCCTGGTGCTCCCGGTGACCGCGGGTGACGATCTCTTCGACCTCTTGTAGAGCTTCGGACAAGATCTCCGTGAAGGCCTGCTCCTTACTCTCGAAATGGAGGTAGAAGGCGCCCTTGGAGAGGCTTGCGGCTTGAGTAATGTCCTCGACTTTGGCTCTATCGAGGCCTTTTTCGACGAACACCTTGCGGGCAGCGGCGAGCAGGCGGACGCGGGCGAGGGGATCACTAGGTCTGGGCATGGCAGCGACTAGAAAGTCGGTCAGTGACCGGAGGGTCAGTGACCGCCGAGTCAATAAAGCCCTGAGCCCGGAACGTCAAGCGGGCGGAAGCCGCTCGAAGTGAGAAAAATTCGGGCACCGATCTACGTCAGAGGCGCCTGAAGACCTGGAGCGCGGCGTCGAACCCCTGCATGTCGACCGTGGTGATCGTCTCGGTTTGGAGGCCGGCCCGGCGTCCGGCTTCCTGCGTGATTTCGGGCAGGGCCGAGAGCCACACCATCCGTCCGCCGGGGACGAGCACTCGCCCCGCGTGTGTGACGAAGGCGGTGAGTAGTTGTCGGACGCTCCCGTCTCGCGCCACCCGGCGGCCCATCGGGGGGTTCGTGAGGATCAAGCTCACGCCGTCGGGGGCGAGCGCGAGCGAGTCACCGAGCTCGAGCGTCGCTTGAATATTTGCTGAATTCAAGTTGTCGCGCGCGGCCGAGAGCGCCCGCGGGTCGACGTCGGAGCCGAGCAGGCGCCGGTAGGGGCCCAGGCGAGCGCGTTCGACGAGCTCGAGCCCGCTCCCCACGAACGGATCCCACACGACGTCGTCCGGGCGCGCCTCTGCGACGCGCGCGAGCGCAGCGGCGAGCGTGGGGTGCGACGCCGCGGGCACGTCGCGCGTGCGGTACGAGAAGCGCTCGTCGGCGCCTCGCGGCAAGAGCAGGATCCCCTCGCGCTCGAAGCGCGGTCCCACGAGCACCTCCCAGGGTGCCTCGCGCGTGTCGTTCAAGAGCTCTCGAGTCCGCTCGGCGACGAGCTCCGCGACGCGCCACGCCTCGGCGCGCCGGTGCCCGCCTGCGCTGAAAGCGAGGCGAAATCGTGGCGGTCCGTCGGTCCAGGCTCGGAAGACCTGAAGCGCAGGAGCGCTCGTGACGAGCGTCGCGAGTGACTCGGGCGTCGGAGCGAGCGCGCGCTCCGGGGCCACGACCACGCCGAAATCGACGGCGATCCGCGCCTCGTGCAGCTCTCGAAGGCTCCCGCCGAACTCGAAAGCCACGCTGCTCGGTGAGGTGACGCGCGGACCGAAGCGCGCGAGCTCCTCTGCCACGAGCCGGCTCAAGCCGCTCCGCGACCGCGCGAGGAGCTGCGCGGGACGAGGAAGCGGCGCGTCCAACCGCACCGAGCTCCGCGTACGCCGGGAGGACGCTCTTTCGATGAGGAGCTGCGAGCGGCGCGCGCGCCGTTCGAGCTCCGGATCGGAGGTCGCTGCGCGCAAGATCGCGAGCGAGCGCTCGGCCCCGACTCTACCGAGCGCCTCGGCGATCGCGCGCTGCAGCGGCAGATCGGCGGCTTCGTACGCCGCAAGGAGCGCGCCCTCCACCTGCTCGTCCGCGGTTTCGAGCTGACCGAGCCCGCGCGCCGCCCAGCGCCGGACCACGCTGTCTTCGTCTCGCAGCGCGTCGAGTAACAGGGCCGTGCGCTCGTTCGAGCTCGGGAGGCGAGTGGTGAGCCGGACGAGCCGGCGTCGGAGCTCGCCTCGGGCGTCTGACAAGCGTTCGCTCACGTGAGCGAGCGCCGCGGCGCCCGCTCGGGCGATCACCCGCTCGACGCGCTCCGAGCTCTCGTCGTCGCCGGTAGAGAGGAGGCCAAAGAGCACGGGGAGGTGGCGCGCGCCCGGCGTAAATCCCGGATCGGCGAGTGCCGTCTCGACCTCGAAGCTCATGCCTCCGGTGTGGCAGAGCCGGGTTTCCGAGTCCAGCCCGCTTGCCCGTCCATGGCGACTCATCTACCAACAGCCGGGTGAACGCGTCGAAACTCACGCCGTGGAAGGTGCTCGAGAGCTCGAAGGTCATCGACAAGCGCTGGCTCGAGGTCGAGGAGCAACGGGTCGAGCTCGCGAGCGGCCACGTCATCGACTGTTTTCACCTGATCAAGGCTCCGAGCTGGACCGCCGTGTTGTGCGTGACGGAACGGGAGGAGGTGGTGCTCGTGCGCCAGTACCGTCACGGCCTCCGCGGCGACAGCCTGGAGCTGCCCGCGGGCGTGATCGAGCCCTCGGAGCCGCTGCTCGCGTGTGCGCAGCGCGAGCTCCTGGAAGAGACGGGCTACGCCTCCGAGCGCTGGGTCGAGCTCAGCTCCGTCTCGACCGAGCCCTCCCGGCACACGACTCGCGCGCATTTCTTCTGCGCGAGCGGTGCCCGGCGCGTCGCGGACCTTTCGCTCGACGAGAGCGAGCACGTCGAGGTGGTGCTGGTGCCGAAGGCAGAGCTCTTGCCGATGATCGATCGCGGCGAAATCGTCCACGGCGTGCACGTCGGAGCGATCCTGCTCGCCGCGCGCCGAGGCTTGATCTGAGCCTCACCGTGCGGCTTCGAGCACGCGAGCGAGATCCGGAGCGAGCTCGGAGCGGATCTCGAGCTCGCGCCCTCCGAGCGTGAGCCGGACTCGCGATCGGTGCAGGAACGAGCGATCGAGCCCGTGCTTGTGCCAAAAATAGCCGTTCGTCGCGCGGTCGCCGTGACGGTCGCCGACGACGGGGTGACCGAGGCCCGAGAGGTGGCGCAAGATCTGCTCGGAGGCGCCGAGCTCGGGTCGCACCTCGAGCAGGGAGTGCCCCGACACGACCTTCTTCCGCGCGTAACGCGTGAGCGCCGGAGCTCCGCGTCCGAGCGGACGCTTCACGTTGCCCTTGTCGTGCGTGATGCCCTTGGCGAGCGCCAGGTAGCGGCTCTCGGCGCCGCGAAGGGCCTTCTTGATTTCGGCAGCTTTTTCCGGAGCGACCGCGAACAGGCAGGCGCCGCTCGTGCCGACGTCGAGCTCTTCGACCGCGACCGCCTCGGCCGCGCCAGGCAAGCGGCGGACGCGTTGCTCGAGGCTCGGCGCCCCATCTCGCGCCACGAGCCGCTCGAGCCCCGACTTCTCGACCGCGATCAGGGCTTCGTCGCGATGCAGGACGCGCGGCGCCGGGGCCTCACCGGGCACGAACTCCCCGAGGAGCTCGACCGCGTCGGAGAGGGGGATCAGGTCGAATGGCGTGACTCGCGCGAGCCGGTAACCGAGGCGAGCGAGGTGGGCGGCGTCGCGAGCGAAGGTGTCCGGCGCGCACGAGACGTAGATCAACGCTCCTTGCGCGAGGCCTGCGACGCTCTCGCGGAGCTTCGCCTCCAGCCCGCGGCGCGGCGGGTTCACGAGCAGCGCGTCGAAGCGCTCCGCGCGTGAGAGCGCGTCCTCGCAGAAAGCGACGGCGTCGCCCGCGCGAGCGTCGATCTTCAGCCCTTGACGGCGAGCGGCTTCGGAGGCCCGGCGGACCGCGGGTTCGAACGCCTCGACGAGCGTGAGGCGTGCGCCAGCGCGCGCCAGCCTGAGCCCCAGCAAGCCGGAGCCCGAGTGCAGCTCCAGCAAGCTCCGCCCGGAGAGCGGAGCGAGGCGCTCCGTGAGTCCGCGCTCGATCGCCGAATGAAGGCGAGCTGCTTGCTCGGGGTGGACCTGAGTGAACGAGCCGGGCGCGGCCAGGTGAAATGGAGCGTCCTTCGAGAAGTGGTGCTCGAGCTCGGCCTCTCCCCAGACGACCACCGGCTCGTCGCCGAGGAGCTGCGGAGAGTCCGGGTCTCGCAGGCTGAGCGCCACGCCGAGGACCCCAGGGACGCGTTGACCAAGCCCGCTCGCGAAGTCGATGAGACGCTCTCGTGACGCGCCGCGTCGGGCGATCAGGGTGACGAGCGTGCCTGCATCGGCCTCTCTGAGATCGACGCCAGTGACGTCCGGAGGCAGGCTGCCGCGGAGCTCGTTCGCGATGGCTCGAAGGGCGGGGCGGAGGACCCGACATTCGGGGACGTCGACGACCTCGTGGCTGCGTTCTCGATAGAGACCCAGCCTGCCCCGCTCGGCCACCAGCTTGGCTCGCACTCGATAGTCGACGAGCTGCTCCGCGCCGGTGATGGGAGCCGGGGTGACGGTCCCGAGCTCCGGGTACGCGGCCAGCGCTGCCGCCACGCGCCCCTGCTTGTCCGCCAGCTGGTCCGCCGCCGGCAGCGAGAGGAGCGGGCACCCCGGGCAGGTGGGGTGATGGGGGCAGGTGACCGGACTCATCGAGGACGGCCGAATATGCCCCCGGGGAGGGGCTTTTGCACGGGACAATCCGCGGACGCCGCTTCGTGCTACCGGGCGTCCCGTGAGCACGGTCGCCCTGCTTGTCCTCAGCAACGTCTTCATGACCGCAGCCTGGTACGGTCACCTGCGTCACCGGGACGTGGACCTCTGGAAGGTGATCCTCATTTCGTGGGGGATCGCTTTTTTCGAGTACTGTCTCCAGGTTCCGGCGAATCGCCTCGGGTACGGCCGCTTCGACGCCTACCAGCTGAAGATCATCCAGGAGGTGATTGCCCTGGTCGTGTTCGTGGGCTTCGCGCTCGCCTACCTCGGTGAGGCCCCGCGCTGGAACTACGTGATCGCGTTCCTCCTGATCCTCCTCGCCGTGGGCTTCGCCTTCCTGCCGAACCGCGCCGCCGGTTGACGCAGCGCGTTTCGCGGTCGTCCCGCACGGGTCCGAGACCGGTACCAGATCCGGACGGTGCTTCGCGCCGTTCAATTCGTGAACTATGAATGGATCGATGAGCGTGGAACCCCCTCGCAAGGTCGATCCCAGCGCAACCCTGGACGCAGTGCAGCGGCTCTTGCCGATGGTCCAAGAGCTCCAGCGCCAGATCCGAGACGCGACCCTCCTCGCGTGCTCGAAGCGTTCGCAGGAGGAGCTCTCACGCGTCGTGGACGAGAGCCCGAGCGACACCATCTACGCGATCGACCGCGTGAGCGAGGAGCTCTTGATCGAGCTGTTCGAGGGAGAGGCGCCGGCGGTGGGCGGCATCGTGCTCGTCGCCGAAGGGCTCGGAGAGGGCGAGATGGTGTTACCTCGCGGCACGAGCGAGGAGAGCGCGCGCTTCCGCGTGATCGTCGATCCGATCGACGGCACCCGCGGGCTCATGTACCAGAAGCGGAGCGCGTGGGTGCTCACGGGCATCGCGCCGAACCGAGGGCCCGGCACGCGGCTCTCGGACATCGTGGCCGCCGCTCAGACGGAGATTCCCGTCCTGAAGCAGAACCTCGCCGACGAGCTCTGGGCCATCAAGGGCAAGGGCGCCTTCGCGCTTCGCACGAACGTTCAGACCGGAGAGTGGCGCGAGTTCTCGCTCCGGCCGTCGCGCGCGACCGGCATCGAGCACGGGTTTGCCATGCTGACCCGCTTTTTCCACGGCGGGAGAGACGTGCTCGCCAAGCTCGACGACGAGCTCGTGAAGCGCCTGGTCGACGCTCCGAAGCCAGGGCGAGCGCTCTGTTTCGAGGATCAATATCTCTCGACCGGCGGTCAGCTCTACGAGCTCATGGTGGGACACGACCGCTTCAACGCCGACCTCCGGCCGTTGCTCGCGAAGCTGCTCAGAGCGCGGAAGGAACCGCCGGTGATTTGTGCGCACCCTTACGACGCCGGCGCGGCGCTGATCGCCACGGAGGCCGGCGTCGTCTTGACGAACCCGGACGGAACGCCCTTCGACGCGCCGCTCGACGTCGACAGCGACGTCGCCTGGGTCGGATACGGCAACGCCACGCTCCGCGCGCGCATCGAGCCGGTCCTGCAGCAGCTGCTCGAGGAGTGCGAGCTTGGCCGCTGACGAGGGACGGTCTTTCTCGGCCGTGCTAGACGGAGCGTCCTCATGAAAGTACTGGTGACCGGCGCGGCGGGGTACATCGGGTCGCACGCCACCCGCCGGCTGCTCGCGAGCGGGCACGACGTCGTCGCGCTCGACAACTTCAGCCGCGGGCACCGTGAGGCGCTCCCCGCCGGTATCGACTTGATCGAGACCGATCTGCGCGAGCCGGGACCCCTCGCCAAGTGGTTGGCGGAGAAGCGGGTGGAGTGCGTGATGCATTTCGCCGCTTTCGCGTACGTGGGCGAGTCGGTCGAGGACCCGCTCCTCTATTATCGGAACAACACCGAAGGCACGCTCAACCTGCTCCGCGCCGTGGCCGAGGCGGGCATCGACCGCCTGGTCTTCAGCTCGACGTGCGCGACCTACGGCGAGCCGACCCAGATGCCGATCCGGGAGGAGACGCCGCAAAATCCGATCAACCCGTACGGCGCCTCCAAGCTCTTCTCCGAGCGGATGTTGAAGGACTACGCCGCCCGAACTCCGAATTTCTCGTGCGCGGCCTTACGCTATTTCAACGTCGCCGGTTCTGCCGAGGACGGCTCGCTCGGCGAGCACCACGACCCGGAGACGCACCTCATCCCGGTGATCCTCCAGGCGGCGCTCGGCCTGCGCGAGAAGGTGGTCGTTTTCGGCACTGATTACCCGACGCCCGACGGGACTTGCGTGCGCGACTACATTCACGTCGAGGATCTGGTCGGGGCGCACGAGTACGTGATGCAGCGGCTGACCCCGGGGTTTCACGTGTACAATCTCGGGCTCGGCCGCGGCTACAGCGTGAGCGAGATCATCGAGGCCGCGAGGAAGGTGGTGGGGCGCCCGTTTCGGGTCGACTACGGACCTCGGCGCCCGGGAGATCCACCGGAGCTCTACGCGGACGCGAGCAAGATCCTGCGGGAGCTTGGCTGGAAGGCCGAGCACACCGATCTCGAAGCCATCATCGCGAGCGCCTGGCGCTGGTTCCAAGCGCATCCGCGTGGTTACTGACGAGCTTCTTCGACCAGGCGACGCCGGCGATTCTAAGATGACGCCCCATGGATCGGGAGTCCTTCCTCAGTAGCGTCGCCGCGCGGCTAGGCCGTCAGCGCCACCAGGCGCCCTCGACTCGAGTCGCGGTCGGGGTCCCGAGCTTCCACGGTGAAGCATCGCTCGGCGCAGATCTCGTCGAGCGCTTTGCGCTCGAGCTCGCCGCGGTGGGGGGCGAATGCGTCTCGCTCGGCGCAGGCGAGAGCGTCGGCGACGCACTTCACGCAGTGCTCGAACGCTTCGACGCCAAGCGCATCGTCACCTGGGCGCGTTCGGAGCTCTCGAGGTTCGAGCTCGCTCGGCTCTGGGCTCGCGGGGCGAGCGCTTTCCTCGATCCGGGACTTTCGAGCGAGGAAGAGCTCCGCGCCAGGCTGCTCGAGGCGGACGTCGGGATCACCGCGGTCGACTACGCGCTCGCCGAGACGGGGACACTCGTGCTTTCGGCGGCGGGCACGCGCCCGCGCGGCGTAAGCCTGCTCCCCTCTCTCCACGTGGCGCTGGTCGAGGAGCGCCAGATCGTGCCGCGCCTCGGTGACGCGCTCGCCGCGTTCTCATCGCTCGCAGAGCGGGGAGTGATGCCGTCTGCCGTGCACTTCGTGACGGGGCCCAGCCGCACCAGCGACATCGAAAACGATCTCACGATCGGGGTGCACGGGCCGGCCGCGGTGGTCGCGATCGTGAGGAGGAGCGCGTGAGAGGTCCGCGCGTCGCGCTGTTCATCACGTGCCTGGCTGATCAGATCTATCCGGAGGTCGGGCTCTCCACGCTGCGCCTCCTGAAGCGCCTGGGGTGCCGCGTGGATTTTCCAGAGGCCCAGCTTTGCTGCGGGCAGCCAGCGTTCAACAGCGGCTACGTCGAGGAAGCGCGCGCGGTCGCGCGGAGCTTGCTCGAGGCGTTCGAGAGTGCCGAGTACGTGGTGAGCCCCTCCGGATCCTGCGCCGGGATGATCCGGCACTATTACGGCGAGCTCTTCGCGTTCGCGCCGGACCTCGCCGAACGGGCCGAGGCGCTCGCCCGGAAGACGTACGACCTCAGCCAGTTTCTCGTGCAGGTGCTCGGTGTGAGCGACGTCGGCGCGCGCTTTCCGCACCGGGTCACGTATCACGCGTCCTGTCATGGGGCGCGCCTCCTCGGGGTGAAGGAAGAGCCGCTCGCGCTGCTCTCGAAGGTGAGCGGCCTCGAGCTCGTTCCGCTGGTTCGCTGCGAAGACTGCTGCGGCTTCGGCGGCACCTTTTCGGTGAAGCTTGCCTCGATTTCGGGCGCGATGGTGGACGAGAAGGTCGATCACGTCCTCCGCACGAACGCGGAGTATCTCGTCGGAACGGACATGGGGTGCCTCATGAACATCTCGGGGCGGCTCGAGCGCCGTGGAGCCAAGGTCGGAGTCCTGCACCTCGCGCAGGTGCTCGACTCCGTGAAGGACGAGGCCCGCGCTTGACCGGAGAGGAAGATCTCTCGGCGCGCGCGCGGCAGGCGCTCTCCGACGACTTCTTGCGCGGCGCCGTGCGCTTCACGGTCGAGCGACTGCGCGCGGGCAAAGACAAGAGCACGCGCGCCCTCGGGCGCTGGGAGGAGTATCGAGAGCAGGGGAGGCGCGTGCGCGAGCACGTGATCGAGAACCTCGACCACTACCTCGACCGCTTTTCGAGCGCCGTCGAGGCGCGCGGCCAGCACGTGCACTTCGCCCGCGACGCGGCGGAGGCGGCGCGCATCGTGCTCGACATCGCCGAGCGAAAGGGCGCGAAGCTCGTCGCGAAGAGCAAGAGCATGGTCTCCGAAGAGGTGGAGATCAATCATCGCCTGGCCGAGGCCGGCATCGAAGCGCTCGAGACGGATCTCGGCGAGTGGATCATCCAGCTCGCGCACGAGGCGCCCTCGCACCTCATCATCCCCGCCATCCACAAGAACCGGCACCAGGTGCGAGCGTTGTTCGAGGCCGAGAGCGGCGTCGAGCTGTCTCCGGAGACGCGCGTCCTCGCGGCGCACGCCAGGCGTCGCTTGCGTGAAGGCTTCGCGCGCGCCGACATCGGCATGACCGGCTGCAACTTCGGCATCGCCGAGACCGGCAGCGTCGTGCTCTTCACGAACGAAGGCAATGGCAGGATGGTAACCACGCTGCCGCGCACGCACATCGTCATGATGGGCATGGAGCGGCTGCTCCCGAGCTTCGCCGATCTCGAGTTGATGGCGAACCTCTTGCCGAGGAGCGCCACGGGGCAGAAGCTCACCACCTACGTCAACGTGCTCTCGGGTGCGCGCCGCGAGGGTGAGGCCGACGGAGCGCGCGAGATGCACGTCGTCATTCTGGACAACGGCCGCTCTCGGCAGCTGGGCGACCCCGAGTTTCAGGCGATCTTGCACTGCATCCGCTGCGGCGCCTGTTTGAACGTGTGCCCGGTGTACCGGCAAATCGGCGGGCACGCCTACGGGTCGGTGTACTCCGGGCCCATCGGGGCGGTCCTCACGCCGCGCCTGTCCGACGACGCGAGATCCCGCGAGCTGGCGGACGCCTCGAGCTTGTGCGGCGCCTGCTCGGAAGCGTGCCCGGTCAAGATCCCGCTGCACGACATGCTCGTCCACCAGCGCCGCCAAAACGTGGAGCGCCGGCCGCGGCTGACGCTCGAGCGCCTGGCGTTTCGTAGCTGGGCGCTTCTGTTCTCGAGCCCTTGGCTCTATCGTTGGGGAATGCGCTTGGGTCGTACGTTGAGCAGGCTCTTGTTCGGCAAGGCGGCGCCACGGCGCTTGCCGGTCTTGCCCGCGGCGGACGCCTGGGCGCGCTACCGCACGCTGCCGCTCCCCGCGGAGCAGAGCTTCCGCGAGCGCCTGCGCTCCCAGCAAAAGAACGACGAGGAAGGATGAAACTCTTTCGATTCGGCCCGAAGGGCGGCGAGCGCCCGGGGCTCTTGGTGGACGGCATCGGTCGCATCGACGTTTCCGGCTTCGGCGAGGACTACGACGAGGGCTTCTTCGCGAGCGGCGGGATCACGCGGCTCTCGCGCTGGTACACGCTGAACGCCGCGCGTTGTCCGCGGGTGGGCGCCGACGAGCGCACCGGGGCGCCCCTGCGGCGCCCGAGCAAGATCGTGTGCATCGGCCGCAACTACCGCGCGCACGCCGCCGAGACCGGGGGTGAGGTCCCGAGCGAGCCGATGATCTTCCTCAAGGCTCCGAGCGCGCTCTCGGGGCCCTACGACGACGTCGTCATCCCGCGGGGTGCGACGCAGATGGACTACGAGGTGGAGCTCGCGGTCGTGATCGGGCGGAGCGCGCGCTATGTCTCGAAGGAGGACGCGCTCGACTACGTAGCGGGTTACACGCTGATGAACGACTACACCGAGCGTGCCTTCCAGCGAGACCGCGGCGGCCAATGGACGAAGGGCAAGAGCTCGGACACCTTCGCTCCGCTCGGCCCGCTCTTGCTCTCGAGCGAAGAGATCGCTCCCGAGGACGTGACGCTCTACCTCGGCGTGAACGGGGAAGAGCGACAGCGCGCCTCGACGAGCGACATGATCTTCGACGTGCCGACCCTGATCGCCTACGTGAGCGAGTTCATGACGCTGCTTCCCGGTGACGTCTTGAGCACCGGCACGCCGGAGGGCGTGGGATTCGGCCGCACGCCTAAGGCTTTTTTGCAGCCGGGTGACGTGGTGGAGTACGGAGGCGATGGCCTCGGTCAGGCGCGTCAGAACCTGGTCGCGTTCGACGGGTAGACGTCACGGCGGGGTGCTTTACACGGCGCGGGGCGGTCTTACCCTGTTGGTCTGGGCCCGAAAGCTCCCCACCGCGTGCTGGTCGTCGCCGAGAGCCCGCTCTTCCGAAGCGGACTTTCGGCGGCTTTGTCGCGCGCGCCGGAGCTCGAGGTCGTGGAAGAGCGCGCTTCACTCGAGACCGCTTCGCTCGCCGGAGACGCGGAGCTCGTCGTCTGGGAGCTTGCGAGCGTGGACTCGGCCACGCTCGGGCGCGTCGCGGATTTGCTCGACGTGACCGCCGCCGTCTTCCTCGTGGGCTCGGAGGCCGGCGTCTCCGAGCTCGTGCGTGCCGGCGCGCGCGCCGTGCTGTTTCGAGATACGGAGGCTGAGCGGCTTCACCGCGCGTGCTCGGCCGTCCTCGCTGGGCTCAGCGTCTTCGACGCGGGGGTGGTGGAGTTTTTGGTGGAGCCCCGGCGGGCGGAAGCGCCGTCCGGCGTCGAGCTCACGCCTCGTGAGCAGGAGGTGCTCGGGCTCCTGGCGGAGGGACTCTCCAACAAGCTCATCGCCGCGCGGCTCGGCATCAGCGAGCACACTGCGAAGTTTCACGTGAACGCGCTGCTCGACAAGCTGGGCGCGGAGACTCGCACCGAAGCGGTCGTCACCGCCGCCCGTCGCGGGCTGCTCATGTTCTAGGTGCTTGCCGCTTCGGAGTCGCTTCCGCGGGTGACGACGCCGGGGCGGCGTGGCAAGGTGCGCTCCGATGAAGCCCGGGCACGTATTTCTCTGCCTCCTCGTCGGAGCCGTTGCGTGCGGCCGTGGGCTCCCGAGCTCGACTTCGCTCGGGGGAAAGCTCGATGACGAGGCGCTGCAGGCGCCGCCTCCGGATCGGCGTGCGAAGACCGACGGGGAGGGGGACGCTGGCGCGAGTGAAGCGGAGGTGAAGGCGCCGCCCAAGGTGGCAGACGCGGGCCCGCCTCCGGACGCTGCGGTCGCGGAGAAGTCCGAGCCGACCGACGCGGGGGCTCCGACCGGGAGCGACGCGGGCGCCGTCGCGAAATGGGCAGGCGAGTACGTGGGGAGCGATCTCACGACCACGCGCTTCGAAGGCATGCCCGAGCGCGTCCAACCCGACGACAAGGCACGCACGAAGGTGGAGGAGCCGAAGGCTGGGCATGTCGTCCTGATCGTGGTCGACAGCTCGAACGGCACGCCGCTCTGCAGCCTGGACGCGGACGCGACGGGGACGACCGCCACCATCCGCGCGGATCAGAGCTGCTTCGCGAGCGAGGGGATGACCGCGAGCGTCACCGACGGCAACGCTCGGCTCGAGGGGGACCGACTGATCTTCGACGTTCAGATCGCGGTCGAGGTCGACGCGGGAGACGTCTCGATGTCCGGCGAAATTGCCTACCATTTCGACGGCAAGCGGCGCTGACCCGGTCGTGCGAGCGGGTGTGACCTGCCCGTTCGGGTAGGTTGTCTCCCGCCCGATCGAGCGATGTTGCAGAGGCGGCGAGGGGCTTAAGTTCCTCGACATGTCGATAAGCGTGATCGAGTTGTCGGACGCGCTCGCGGGAGCCGTCGAGCGAGCCGAGCTCAGCGTGGTGCGTGTGGACGGTGGCCGGCGCCGGGCACTGAGCGGCACCGTCTTCACCGACGACGGAGTGATCGTGACGGCGCTCCACGGCCTCGAGCGTGAGGAGGGCATCGAGGTCTTCGACGGCGCGGAGCGAGTAACGGCGCGCTGGGTCGGCGCGGAGCCAGCGCTCGATCTCGCCGTGCTGCGCGCGGAGCGGCCCGTCGGAAAAGTGCCCGAGTTTGCCTCCGAGGCCGAGCTCCGGCGCGGGCAGCTTTCGCTGTCCGTGAGTCGGCCGGGGCGCACGCCGCGCGTCGCGCTGGGCGTCATTTCTGGGCTCTCGGGTGAGTGGCGAGCTCCCCGGGGGGCCAAGGTGTCGCGTTACGTCGAGCTCGGGCTCCCGATCGAGGCCGGGTTTTCCGGCGGGCTCGCCGTCGACGCTCGCGGGCTCGCGCTCGGGGTCGGCATGGCCGGGATCTTGCGGGCAACCGCGCTCGTGCTCACCCGTCAAACGCTCGACCGTGTCGTCGGTAGCCTGCTCGAACACGGCCGCGTGCAGCGGGCTTACCTCGGTGTGAGTAGCCAGCCGGTGCGTCTACCCGCGACGCTCGCCGAGAAGACGGGGCAACGCGTGGCCTTGCTCGTGGCGGGCGTAGAGCCGGGCGGTCCTGCCGAGCGAGCCGG
Source organism: Pseudomonadota bacterium (assembly GCA_023419055.1). Next base: position 14,148 of record JAEZYO010000989.1, read on the forward strand.
GCTTGGCTTGGGCGACGTCTTGTTCGAAGCCTCGGGCGCGCGCCTCACGAGTATCGAGGATCTCTTCGGAGTGCTCGAGCCGGAGCGCATCGATCAACCGCTCTCACTCCGCATTCTTCGCGCAGGCAGCGAGCAATCGATCACCGTCACGCCCCAAGCGCGCCCCTGAGCTCGGAGTCACCATGACGCAACTCATCGAGCTCTCTCGAGAACTGGAACGGCTCGTCGCCAACACCGCGCCGAGTGTGGTCGCGGTGGAGCACGACCGCGGGCAAGGTAGCGGCGTCATCATCGCCGACGACGGCTACGTGGTCACGAACGCGCACGTCGTGCACGACGAGCGCAAGCTGCGCGTGCGGCTCGGCAGCGGGGCCGAGTACTCGGCGGAGCTCGTGGGCAGCGATCCTGCGACCGATCTGGCGGTCGTGCGCGTCGCGGCGCGCTCTCTGC
>JAEZYO010000361.1 GCA_023419055.1 Pseudomonadota bacterium
GCGCTCCTCCGCTTCGACGGCACGGCCTGGCGCCGGGCGACGAGCCCGTCACGAGAGAGCCTGGTGTCACTCTGGGCTAGTCCCTCCGACCGGGTCTGGGTCGGCACGAACCGGAACCAGCTCTTCACCGGTGACGGCAAGCGCTGGGCTTCGGAAGCGCTGCCGGAGGAGGCGAACGCGCTGGATTTCTGGGGCGACGAGAGGCAACTCTTCGCGATCACCTCGGCCGGAACGCTGTGGCAGCGCCTGAAACATTGGGAGCGAGTCGGGGCGCTGGTGGCTCCGCACGCCATCTACTCGAACCAGCTGCGCGACATCCACGGGACCTCCGCCCGTGACCTCTGGGTCTCGACCGCGGATGGGCGCTTGATCCACTTCGACGGCGCCAACTTCTCGACCTTCGATAGCCGTACCCACCGAAACTTCGAGCGCATCGTGGCGGTCGATGAGCGCGACATCTACGTCCTGGGCGGGTGGAGCATCCTCCGCTTCCGCCGCTGATTGGACGTTCGTTCGAGCTCGGTTGGCTCTGAAATTCTGGGCCGAAATTCAAAGTGACCCCGCTCGCTGCCGTTGCTGCTAAGAGTCGGCGAGGGCTGGCCCATGAGAGCGGATTCTTGGTTCATTCGCGCGCTGATCGTCGCAAGCTCGAGCGCTTGCTCGTCTCCGAGCTCGAACCCGTCGACGACGAACGATTCGACCGGCGGCGCAGGAGGTAGCGGAGGAACGAGCACGCTCGGCGGCAGCGGTGGAGGCGCGGGAGACGGCGCGAGCGGAGGCACCAGCGCCGGCAGCGCGGGAACGAGCGCGGCCGGGAGCGCCACGGGCGGCCAGGCGGGCACGGGGGGCGGGAACGCAGGGGCGGCCGGCACGTCGGGCTCTGCGGGCGCGAGCCATCCCGATCCGGAGGTCACCAAGGACGGCGAGAGCCAGCTCTCGAACGCAGCGCTGTCCGTCGTTTCGTACGGCGGGTACCTGAACGGCGAGTCATTCCAACAGGAGGGAATCCTCACCTTCGGGGGTTATCAGTACACGGCGTTCTGGAACACGGCTCGGCACGTGGTGCTCGCCAGGCGCGAGCTCCCGGACGGCGATTGGTCGAGCCTCGAGTTCGCCGACTACACGAACACCGAGTCGGACGCGCACAACACGATTTCGCTCGGCGTCGCGCCGGGCGACGGCACGCTCCACCTCGCCTTCGACCATCACGACAGCACGCTGCACTATCGCAAGTCCGTGAGCGGGCTCGTCAGCGATCCGGCGAATACGGCCTGGGCAACCACCAGCTTCTCGGCCACCCAAAGCGCGCTCGTGGGCAGCACCACGATCCAGGCGCTCACCTACCCGCGGTTTCTGACGGCTCCCACCGGAGACAAGCTGCTCATGAGCGCGCGGCTCGGCGCGAGCGGCAGCGGCGACGAGCACCTCTGGGAGTACGACACGTCGACCCACGCCTGGACCAGCGTCGGCCGGGTCGTGGACGGCACGAGCGACAACATCAACGCTTACCTCCACGGGCTCGCCTACACGCCCGGGGGTACTCGCCTGCACGCGGCCTGGTGCTGGCGCGAGAGCCCGAACGCGTCGACCAACCACGACCTCGCCTACGCCTACAGTGACGACCACGGCAGGACCTGGAAGAACAACGCCGGGCTCACGATAGCGACGACCGGTACCTCCGCCATCCGGCAGGGCTCCGAGGGCCTGCACGTCGTTACAATCGGGCAAAATCGCGGGCTCATCAATCAGGAGCACCTGACCGTCGACCCGAGCGGCAAAGTTCACGTGTTGCTCTCCCACCTGCCCGATGATCAGGCCGACGACAGCAACTTCGACAGCGCGCGCAGCAAGAGCGAGTACTTTCACTACCAGCGCGCGCTCGACGGCACGTGGACGCGCACGTCGCTCGGCTTGCCGGTGGTCGCGAACCTGCGCGGCAAGCTCGCGCTCTCGTCCTCGCAGAACCTCTACGCCATCCTGCCCGACCTTCGCATCGCCGGCGCCTCGGCGTCCGCCGACTACGCCGAGTGGACGCTGCTCGACGGCAGCGACTCGGGTCGCTTCTTCTCCGACCCGTTGATCGACGCTGCCCGCTTGCTCGAGGAGGACAAGCTCAGCGTCGTCTACCAGGAGAAGGCGTCGAACGACCTCTTCGTGCTCGACTACACCCTGAAGTGAGCTAGGCCGCGCCGCGCGGCGGCTCGCTCGAGGCGAGGTTGCACTGATGATAGACGCGCAGCTCCGTCGGCTTGAGTGAGCCCACGACCGAGTGCCACAAACCCCGGTTGTGGAAGATGACCAGATCACCCGCGCGCCAGGGGTGCGCGTAGACGCGCGCGGGCGCGATGGCGGGGCGCATCAGCTCGTAGAGCAAGCGACGACACTCCGTGAGATCGCCGATGGGCTTACCGTCGACGACGAGATCCTCCACGCAGTAGGCGTGAACCTGGAGCGAGCGCCGTCCGGTGACCGGGTTCTGCCACACCAGGGGCAGGGTCGTGATCTTTTCGTCTTCGTAGGGAGGTAGCTCGTCACGCTTGAGCTCTCGCCCCTCCGAGACGAGACCGAGCCCGTTCGAGCGAGCGCGGGCCTTGCG
>JAEZYO010000996.1 GCA_023419055.1 Pseudomonadota bacterium
GTCGGTCTCGAGCTCGCTCAGATCGGCGAGTCCCGCGTGCGGGCCGTCGAGCTCGGCGCGCGCGACGGCGCGGTTGAGGACTACGACGGGTGAGCCCGTGAGCGCGAGCAGGTGATCGTACAGCGCGACCACCGCCCCGAAGTTCGGGATGCCGCTCAAGCGGCGCGCGACGTGCGCGGACTGAATCGCCGCCTCGAGCTGATAGCGGCCGCTCGGCCCCGAGGCGTTCGCTCGACGCAAGAGATCTTCCGCGAGCGAAAGGAGTGATTCATCCCAAAGGCTCGTGTCTTGTTGCTCGAGTGGCACGAAGGCGCCGCTCTCGTCGCGCCGGGCCGGACGCCGCGCCGCGGTGTAGAACATCAGCGCGAGCATGCCCTTCGCCTCGGGCTCGTCGGGCAAGAGTGAGACGACGAGCCGTCCGAGCCAGATCGCTTCGTCGGCGAGCTCGGGGTTCGCGTCGTCGCCCACCTCGTTCCAGCCCTTGGTGTAGGCGGCGTAGATCGCGTCGAGCACCGCGCCCAGGCGCTCCGGCAGCTCCTCCGGGTCCGGTACTCGGAACGGAATGCCTGCTTCGCGGATGCGCGTCTTGGCTCGGACGAGCCGCTGCCCCATCGTTCCCGGCGGGACGAGGAAGGCCGCAGCGATGTCCTCGGCGGTGAGGCCGAGGATGGTCTGGAGAATGAGCGGCGTGCGCATGCCGCGCTCGATCGCCGGGTGAGCGCAGGCGAACATCAGCGAGAGCCGGCGATCGGGGATGGGATCACGTTCGTCGGCCATCGCTTCGATCTCCTCGGCGACCAGCTGCACGTGCTCTTGCCCGGCGCGTTGAGTCTGCCGCAGGCGCGCAGCGTCGGTCTGGCGCCGGCGCGCCGCGGTGAGCAGCCAGGCGTCGGGGTTGTCGGGCACGCCGTCGACCGGCCATTTGCGGAGAGCCGCCGCGAACGCCTCGCTGAGCGCGTCCTCCGCGCCCGCGAGATCGCGAGTGCGCGCCGCGAGAAAGGCGACGAGGCGACCGTAGCTTTCGCGCGCCACGCGCTCGGCGATACGGCCTGCCTCGTCCACCGACATCAGCGCTTCCAGCTCGACTGAGCGTCCATGATCGGCCGGATCTCGATCGAGCCGTACTTGCTCGAGGGGCAGCGCTTGGCCCAGGCGATGGCCTCGTCGAGGCTCGGGGCTTCGACGAAGAAGTAACCCGCGAACTGCTCCTTGGTGTCCGCGTAAGGGCCGTCGAGCACGTCCGTCTTGCCGTCGTGCTGGCGCACGGTGGTCGCGGCCGAGCTCGGTTTGAGGCGCTCTCCGACCGATGAGCCTGCGGCCTTGGCCAGTGCCTCGTTGAAGGCCGCGTATTCGGCCCAGAGCTCCTTAGGGGCGGCGGCGAGGGCAGCTTCGTCGTGGTGGATCAGCATCATGAATCGCATGTCGTTTCGCTCCTCAACGGAACTCGATGTCCCGATGTACCCATGACGGGCGACCCTCCGGCATTTCTACCGGAGCTCAGAAAAATCGTCGAGCGCCCTGGCTGAACGGCCGAGGCTTCATTCGGCCGGGCCAAGCTCGGGAGTGGGCCGAGACGCGCGCAAGAAGTGACGCGCCATCGCTACCGCGACGACCGACCAGGCGAAGAGGGCGACGTAGACGAAGTTCCGGGCGATGGCCGAGAGGAACGGCGCGTCCACGGCCTTCGAGAGGCGCAGCGTGCTCACGGTGTACATCCCGAGCGGGAAGACGACGCCCCAGTAGAGGGGATCGTAGCGGAGCGGGAACTTGCGGTAGGCGTGGCGCCAGAGCGCGAGGATCACGAGCATCGGGATCCACCAGGTGGCGGTCGCCCACCACCAGAGCGTGAAGCCGCGAATGAACGGGAGGAGCTGCGTGAGCACCGGCGAATACTCCGCCGCGCCGACCAACAGCGTGCCGGCGAGCGCCGAGATCGCCGCCGCGCCCATGTTGATCCAGTAAGGAGGCGCGAGATCGGACGGGCTCATCACGAAGAAGGTGTAGCGATAGAAGATGAGCGAGATGATCCAGAGGTAGAGCATGCCTCCGCCGAGCCACATCGCGAGGCAGAAGAGGAGCGCGTGGGGCGCGTTCGCGCCGAAGCTCGGCGAAACCTGTGATCCGAGTACGCTGACCGACTGGGCTGCCACGACACCGAGCAGCCAGGCTCCGCTGATGCCCTCCGCGAGCGACGGCTTCTCGGCCTTGATCGTGATGATGGTGAAGATGGTGTAGGTCAGAAGCACCCACAGCGCGATGCCGAGGATCCAGAGCACGAGCGCGGCGCGCGGGCTCGCGCCGATCAACAGACACTGCGAGCCGAACACGTTGGTCGCCGCCACGGTGGTGAAGAACCCGACCGAGCGCCCGTGGTGCAAAAGGTCCGCCGCGATGCGATCGCGATAGGTGGTAAGCCGAGCGATCGTCAGCGCCCAGAGCAACGGGTAGATCAGCACGTTGAGCCCGAACAGCCCCTTCGCGAGCCAGTCGAACCCGAGCAGGTGGCACGCGATCGAAACGATGCCCGTGGCCATCACCAGCGCGAAGTACGCCGGATGCAGCGAGGCCAGAGGGCGTTCTTGCGGGGGCGCGACGAGACCGGGATCGAGCGCGTGGGGAGAGACGTTGGACATGCTCGGGCGGCCCATCGCATCACGTCGCCGAGGCGGATTCCATCTCGACCGCGCGTCCCCATCGCTTGACCCGGGAACGAAGGCCGAGGTTTGGTCGCAACCCGCCACCGCGTCGAGCCTGTTTACGTCGCCGACCCGTGAAACCTCTTCGGCTTTGCGACGCGGATCTCGTAGGCTCGACCCTTGTTGAAGCAAGCTAGCCGCACCGCGCAAGGCACCGCGCTCCACCGCGCCGCGCACCAACTCTACGATCGGCCGCTTTTGTTCGAGGACCCGCTGGCGGTCAAAATGATCGGGACCGAGAGCGCAGCGCGGCTGTCTCGCGCCGGCGCCCAGCTCTCGACCACCCGGGGCGCCAGCTCTCGCGCCTTCGTCGTGGTGAGGAGCCGCTACGCCGAAGATCGCCTGCGCGAAGCCACGATGCGCGGCGTGCGGCAGTACGTCCTCTTGGGCGCAGGCTTCGACACGTTCGCGTACCGCAATACCGATCCGGCCTTGCGAGTCTTCGAGCTGGATCACCCCGCGACCCAAGCGCGAAAGCGGGAAACCGTGACGCGCGCCGGCATCCCCGTGCCGGAAACGGTGATCTACCAAGCCGTAGATTTCGAGCGAGAGGCCGTGCCTGTCGCGCTCGAGCGAGCCGGCTTCAGGTTCGAGCACCCCGCGCAGATCTCCTGGCTCGGTGTCGCGATCTATCTCGAGCCGGAAGCCGTCCTCGAGCTAATAGGTTCGCTCGCCCGCTCGCTCGCCAAAGGGAGCGAGATCGTGTTCGACTTCGCGACTCCGTTGCACCACCTCGAACCCGCGCGTCGCGCGATCTTCGAGGCCATGGCGCGCGAGTCGGAGCAAATGGGCGAGCCCTACCGGAGCTCGTTCGAGCCCGCCGCGCTCCAATCGCGCCTCGAGGCCCTCGGGGCCTCGCTCGTCGAGATGGTGGGGCCGAAGGAGCTGAACCAGCGCTACCTCGAGGGCCGCGCGGACGGCGTGGCTCTCGGCGGCCCGGGCCACATCGCCCGAATCGCGCTTTAGTTCATTTCTCGCCCGAGCAGTCGAGCCCTACCGCCCCGGGCCGTGCTATGCGGCGCCGCATGGATCCCGTCGCCCTCCAGGGCCTGACCCCGGAAGCGCTCGCGGCGCTCGTGCCGGGCGCCACGCTCTCCGAGGCGCGCAAGGTGGTGAGCGCGGTGCATCGCGGCGCCTCACTCCGGGATCGCGTGGAGCAGGTCCGGCGCACGACGCTCGAGCAGGTGCGGGCGTGCGTTCACGTCCCTTCGCTCGACGTCATCGACGAGCGGCGGAGCGCCCTCGACCCGTTCGTCAAGCTGGCGCTCCGCACCCACGACGCGAAGGTCATCGAGACCGTGCGTATCCCGCTCGAGCGGCCGGGACGCTTCACGGTGTGCGTGAGCTCTCAGGCGGGTTGTGCCCTCGCCTGCCGCTTCTGCGCCACCGGCCAACTCGGCCTCGAGCGCAACCTCGAAGCGTGGGAGATCGTCGAGCAAGTGCGCCTGGTGCGCGAGACGGTGCGCCGCGACGGACTGAGCGCGGGCATCCACGGGGTCGTGTTCCAGGGCATGGGCGAGCCACTCACCAACCTGGATCGCGTGCTTCGGGCCATCGAGGTGCTCAGCGAGCCGTCGGCTCAGGCCATCGACGCTCGCAACATCACGGTGTGCACGGCGGGCCTGCCGAGCGGCATCCGTCGTTTGGCGCGTGAAGCTCCCAAGGTGCGACTCGGGATCTCGGTGCACGCCGTCGATACGTCGACTCGACGCAGCTTGATGCCCATCGACAAGTCCCACGAGCTCGAGGAGGTCCTCGACGCCACGGTCGAGCACACGAAGATCACCGGCCGCTCGCCGATGTGGGCCGTGACGCTGTTCGCCGGCGTGAACGACAGCGACGAGCACGCGCGCGCCCTGGCGCTCCGAGCGCGAAAGTTCGCGGAACAGAGCGGCAAGCGGCCGCGCCTCTCGATCATCCCGTACAACTCGGTCCCCGGCGCGCCCTTCGCACGCTCGGCGCGCGACGAGGCGTTTCGCGCGGTGCTCGGCGAGCTCGGGATTCCGAGCCACCTGCGCTACAGCGGTGGCTCCGACGTGGAC
>JAEZYO010000558.1 GCA_023419055.1 Pseudomonadota bacterium
GCCGGCGGAAGGCCAGGGTCCTCGATCGCGCGCGCGTCAGCGAGCGGGCGCGCGACTGCCGAAGCTCGGAACCTCGCGATGCGGGCGCTCTCCGGCGCCGAGCTTTCCGAGCCGGCGCAGCTCGAACGCGAGCACGCAGAGCGTGACGCCAGTCACGATCGACCAGGCGCCGATGTAGAAGAGCACCGCGAGAGCTCCCGCGGCGGGGAAGGCGAACATGAACACGCCGAACAGGATCGACACCACGCCGCCGAGCGCGAGCCAGCCTTCACCCTCGATCTCCCTCCGCAGTCGAATCGCGGACGCGATGCGGAGCGCGCCGGTCACGATCGCCCAGGCGGCGATGTAGAGCAGCAGGACGAGCCCCGTGATGCCCGGCCTCATGAAGGTGAGGACGCCGAACGCGACGCCGAGCAAACCCTCGAGGAGGAGAACCCACCACGTCTCGTCGGTCTTCCGCGCGGCGATCGCCGAGCCGATCGCCAAGATGCCTTCGACGAAGGCGAACGCGGCGAAGAAGAGCACCAGCGTGGCTAGGGTGACTCCCGGCAGCGCAAACGCCACGATGCCGAACAGTATGGCGACGAGGCCTCGCAAGAGCGCCACCCACCAGTAGCGCGACAGAGCATTCGCGAACATGTCATCCTCCAGTGACCGACGAAGACGATCGTCGAATCACGGGGAAGGTCGCAAGCGACGTACCAGGCCGAGCGCGCCGAGCGCGAGCAGCGCTGCCCCGAAGGCGCGCGAGCCGCGGCGCGAGAGCGAGCAGCCAGCCGATGCCTCGCCCGGCTGGCCCTGCACCGAAGGCGGCGCCCCGCCGTCGAGGTTCGGAGTCGAGGCCGGGCAAGGGTGGTCCGCGCGATAAGTGGTGTACGACGCGCGGAGCAAGACGATTGGATCTTCCGGCGACACGTCGGGGAGGCTGATGTGCACCGAGCTGCCGTCCGGTCGCGTGACGTCGAGGTACGCGCTCTTCGCCGGGCGACCCTCCGGGGTGCAACGGCGGTCCCCCTCGCCTCCGGCGCTCGCGGCTTCGAGCCCGGAAATCAGCCGATCCGCGAGATCACAGCCGCTCGCCTCGAACGCCCGAGCCGCCTGATCGAGGACCTTCTGGGACGTCAGCAAGTTGCCCTGAACGGTGAACACGAAGCGGCCGTCGGCGCTGACCCTGCCGAGATCGCCGGCGAACGCTTGCGCCTCCGGTCCGGTGAACGACGCGAATCCGCCGGACACATCGACGATACCCCACTGCGTCTTCGCGCTCTCCGGGTAGAGGTTTTGATCCGTGACCCCGGCGAGCACCTCCGCCGCGCTCCGCCCTTCTCCGAGCAGCGACAGGGCGCGAGCCTTGAGCTCCTCGACGAAGAATGCCTGCGAGTTCAAGACGCCGCTGCCGGGCACCGCTCCGTAAATCAGGTCGACCGCGTACGGCACGCACGACGCGCCGGCCCCTCCGAGCTCGCCGGTTTCGCGATCGAGCGCGGTGATGGAATACGTCGCGCGCGCGAGCGACGGGCACGCCAGCGTGAAGGCTGCGAGCACCAATGGGCCGAGGCTGCGAGACACCCGGCTTTCATGGTCGTCGCGGTTCTGAACCCGGTCAAGCCGGGCGAAACCCCGCGCTGCGAAGGCGCGCCCGGCGTGTTACGCCGAAGGGATGCTCGCCCCGATCGAGAACGAGTTCCGGCGTCTGATCGTGCTCGACGGGATCTGGGACTTTTGCCTGGACGCAGAGGACCGCGGGGTCCGGGAAGCTTATTACCGGAGCTTCCCGGACGACTGCCGGCCCATGCCGGTGCCGGCGAGCTACAACGACATCACGGTCGACCCCGAGATTCGGGATCACGTGGGTCCAGTCTGGTACCGCCGCCGCTTCCACGTCCCCTCGTCCTTTCGCGATTCATCGCTCGCCGTTCGCGTCGGCGCGGCGAGCCACCACGCCACGGCCTGGCTCAACGGCGTCGAGGTCGCCGATCACCGAGGCGGCTTCTTGCCGTTCGAGGGCGAGCTCGGGAGCGCGGTGCGCTACGGCGCCGACAACGACCTCGTGATCCGCGTCGACAATCGCCTCGATTGGACGACCTTGCCGCCGGGCAAGATCGTCCCCGCGGGAGCGAAGCGGCCGGGCTACACCGGCAAGCGCATCCGGCAGGACTACTTCCACGACTTCTTCAACTACGCCGGTTTGCACCGCTCCGTGCAGGTGCTCAGGCTGCCGAAGCAGCGGGTCGTCTCGATCGGCGTCGAGACGAGCCTGCAATCGGGCACCGGCAGCGTCGGCTACGAGCTCACCCTCGAAGGTGGTGGAAGCCCGAGCGTGACCATCTGCGATCACGGGGCCCGCGAGGTCGCGAGCGGCGGCGGCGCGGCCGGGACGCTCACCATCCCGAACGCGACGCCCTGGGCGCCGGGCAAGCCGTACCTCTACGATTTCATCGTGCGGCTGCACGACGACGCGGGCGTCCAGGTGGACGAGTACCGCTTGAAGATCGGCGTCCGCAGCGTGGCGGTGACCGCCGACGCCTTCTTGATCAACGGCGAGCCGTTCTACTTCAAGGGCTTCGGCAAGCACGAGGACGTCGAGATCAAGGGCAAGGGGCACGACGACGCGGTGATGTTGCGCGACTTCTCGCTGCTGGAGTGGATGGGCGCGAACTCCTTCCGGACCTCGCACTACCCCTACGCCGAGGCCTGGCTCGACATGGCCGACCGCCTCGGCATCGTGGTGATCGACGAGGTCCCCGCCGTGGGCCTGAACAGCTGGAACAAGAACGAGCCCTGGTTCACCGAAGACAAGCTCGGTGAGCGAACGCTCGAGCACCACCTGGCCTGCATCCGTGAGCTCGTCGCGCGCGACGCGCACCACCCGTCCGTCGTGATGTGGAGCGTCGCGAACGAGGCCTCCACCTACGAGCCCGCGAGCCGCGCGTACTTCGAGCGCTGCGTCGAGCTCTTCCGCTCGCTCGACGACCGCCCCCTGACCCTGCCGCAGAGCAGTAACCCCGAGGAGTGTCGCGTCCAGGACCTGCTCGACGTGGTCTCGCTGAACCGCTACTACGGCTGGTACGAGAACACCGCCGACCTCACCCCCGAGGTCGTGAAGGAGTCCCTCGCGCACGAGATCCGCGCCTGGCGCGCCCGCTTCCCGAACCAGCCGTTCATGATGGCGGAGTTCGGCGCCGACACGATCGCCGGGCAACACTCGCTCCCGCCCGGCATGTTCAGCGAGGAGTTTCAGGAGGAGCTCGTGCGCCTGACCAGGGAGTGCCTCGGCAGCTTCGATTTCGTGATCGGGGAGCACCTCTGGGCGTTCGCCGACTTCATGACCAAGCAGGGCCTGACGCGCGTCGGCGGCAACCGAAAGGGCCTCTTTACCCGGCAACGGCAGCCCAAGCTCGCCGCCCACGCGCTGCGGGCCGAATGGCGCCGCCTCAAATAGGGGCACTCCACCGATCGGCCAAGCGGCCTATCTTCATGGCCCCTCCGCATCGGCGAGCGCTTTTGCTAGGCTCGCCGCCGTCCCATGGAACCCGGTCTCGTCACCCTGGCCAAAATCGTCGGCACCCTCGTGGTCGCCATGAGCGTCATCCCGCTCCTCTTCTTGTTTTCCCCCGGCGATCGCGGCGAGCCGGTGGATGAAGACGCCGACGCCACCGACCGGGCGCACTAAAACGAAATCGCCGAGCGACTTGAAACCGCTCGAGCAAAGGGCCGTACTACCGAACGAAACCCGCTCGCGGCGTCGCGCCGGAGGGCGCGGTCGATATCCGACGAGGGAGAGTTCGTGATGTCACGTATCGCGTGTGGCCTGACCATCGTTTCTCTGGCACTGATCTCGAGCGCCTGTAACGAGAAGCCGGCGCCTAGCCTGGCTCCGACCGCTTCCGCCCTCGGCTCCGCGGCGCCCAAGGCGCCCAGCGCGGCCGCTTTCAGCGTCGACGCGGGCTCGAGCTCGGTGAAGTTCTTGATGGACTCGCCGCTCGAGAAGATCGACGGCGACGCCCCCGCGTCCTTGAGCGGCGAGCTCTTCGTCGATCCCTCGGACCTCACGAAGTCGAGCGGCTTGCTCAAGATCGATCTCGACAAGCTCACGCTCTACCAACAGAAGCGCGCGGGTGAGTCGGAGGCGTACGGGGAGCGCAAGAAGAGCGACGTGCAGAACAAGCACGCGCGCGGCTGGCTGGAGCTCGACCCCAAGGACGGCGAGGTCACGGCCGAGGCGGCGCAGATGAATCGCTTCGCCGAGTTCAAGCTCGACACGCTCGAGACCGCGACGCCCGACGTGACCAAGCTCACCGGCGCGGAGCGCAAGGTCGCGGCCACCGTGAACGGGGATTTTCGCCTGCACGGGCGCAAGGCGAAAAAGAGCGCCATAATCGAGCTCTCGTTCAAGTACGCGGGCGACAAGCTCGAGTCGATTCAGATCGAGAGCGTCGAGCCCGTGCCGGTGAACCTGGACGAGTTCGAGGTCCACCCGCGCGACGATACGGGCAAGCTCCTGAAGACGGTCACCGAGGCGATCGCCACGAACCTCAAGGGCAAGGTCAGTAACCTCGCGCCGATCAGCTTCGAGTTCAGCGCGAAGCCCAAGCCCTGAGCTAGCGAGGCACCTCGGTCTCGCAGCCGAAGACGACCTCCGCCTCGTAAACGGCGCCCGACTTGAGCTCGTCGCAGGGCGCTCCCCGCACCTCGAGCGATCGCTCTCCGGTCCACGTCCAGCCCTCTTCGCGATCGGAGAGCACGACGCGCCCGTCGAAGTAGAGGTTCACGAGCCCGGGGTCCGAGGGGGAGCTCTCGAGCTCGATCGAGCAGCTGATCGCGACACCGGTGCCGATGTCGTAGAGCGCGTCGGTGAGCGCGCCGGTGTCGGCGGCGTCGTAAAAGCTCGGGCTGCCGTCGCGAGCCGTGCCGCCCGCTTCGGCCAACCGCTCGAGCACCTCGCCGTACGCTTCCGCGCCGGGCATCCCGATGACGTAGGTGGGCACGCCGAGCCCGGCGAGGTCCGCCACCGCGTCGACGAGCGGCTCGGAGTCGACGCAGTAGCGCTGGGCGCCGTCTCCCTCGACCTCGGGATCGCAACAGTTCCGCCCGCCGCTGCAGGCTCTGCCGGCGAGCGGGATCCCCTCGATGTTGAGCGAGCAGGAGTCTACGCCGCACTCGGCTTCCTCGTTGCAGTTCGGCGCTCCGTCCGTCGCGAGCACGACGTAGGTGCGCGGCCCGAGCTCCACGAGCGTCGGCGCGAGCTCTGCCAGAGTCTGCGCGGTGGGAGTGCCGCCGTTGCCCTCGGCGTACCCGAGCCGGCGCAGGAAATCGGCGAGCACGGGCCCGGTGCGACCCGACTCGGCGAAGGTCGGAGAGTCTCCGAGAGTGGTCGGAAAAACCTGACGCCCGGGCGTGCAGCCGTCGCTCGAGGCGATGGCTGGAAACACCGCGGCGCCGTAGCGCACGCGGTGGCCGATCGCGAGCAGCACGTCGCGCAGCGCGCCTCGCGCCGTCTCGTACTTGCTGACGTCGCTGGCGCCGAACGCGTCGTTCATGCTGCCGGAGCGATCGAGGACGAAGTAGAGGGTCGGCGGGTCGCTGACGGCCGGGATGATTTCCCCTCCGCAGCCAGTCGTCGCCCCGTCTCCGGGTTCCACCACGACGCCGCCGTCGCTCGCGCCGGTGCCTCCGCCGTTCGAGCCCGGCTCCCCTTGGAACGCGGGCGGGTGTTCCGACGAGCTGCAGGCGAAGGCGAGGCCCAGCCCAAGCCCCGCTAGACCGAGCGCGACACGCACCGCTCGAGAATAGCGCGTCCCAGCGGGCGGCGGGCCAAATGCGCGCGGCCTCGAAAGGAAAGCCGGGGCTTCCCACGCGCGTTATGGTGCGATGCGTGCGCCGCCGGATTGCCGAGATTCCGATGCTGCTGTTCTCGGCGCTCGCGTGCCTGTTTTTCGTGGTCGGGCTCGTGGACACCCGGCGTGTGGAGCTCGAGTGGGTCCAGGCTCCGCCACCCCCCGTTCCCGAAGCCGAGCGCGACGCGCGGCTTTCGGTCCTGGTTCGCGGGCGGGGCACAGGTCCGCTGGAAGGCGCGACGGTGCAGGCGTTCTGGGAAAACGAGCGCCGGTACTTCTGGGCGGGCGCCGAGCTCAGCGATGACGAGGGGCGCGCCGAGCTCACTCGACTGCCCCGAGGCGTGCTCTGGATCCTCGCCGACGCGCCCGGCCGCGCGAGATCGTCACGGCGCTTCGAGCTGACCGATCAGAGCCAGACCATCGAGCTCGAGCTCGACGAGGAGCACCGACTGGCGGTGCGCGTGGTGGACGACACCGGCGCCCCTCTCGCTCGAGCGACCGTGCTCGTCACCTCGCGCGATCCCTTGCCCTTCGGAGCGCTGACCGACGCGGACGGCCGCGTCGCCGTGGGCCGCCTGCCTCCTTCACCCTGGACAGTGAAGGCCTCCGCGCCGGGCTACGAGTCGGTCGAGCGCGGCTCGGTGCGAGACAGCGTCGAAATCGCGCTGCGGCGCCTCGGGAGCCTGCGCGTGGAGGTGCGCGATCCTGCGGGGAACCCTGCGGCGGGCGCGATCGTGACCATCGCGGGCTCGAGCTTGTGGCCCGCGCGCCGCACCGAAGCGGGCGCCGACGGCGTGGCCAAAATAGCGGGCCTGCTCGGCGGCGCCTACGACCTCAAGGCCACGCTGGGCTCGCTCGTTTCGGCGCCGTTCATCGGTTACGAGCTCGCTCGCGGCGCGAACGACAGCCTCACGCTGGTGCTCGAGCCAGGCAGGATGGTGACGGCCGTGGTCACCGACGGAGAAGGTCCGAACCCCGTGCTCGTGCCGGGCGCCGACGTGGTGCTCGCCGAGGGCGGGCTCGGGTCGTTTCCGCTGCGCGGTCGCACCGGCACGGACGGCAAGGTCGTGCTGGGACCCATCAGCCCCGGCGCGGCCACTCTCGCCGCGCGGGCGAGGGGGTTCGTGGGCGGCGCGGTGGTGGCGGTGCCCGACGTGCTGACCGAGCCGGTGCGCGTGCCGCTCTTGCGCGGCGCAACCCTGCGGGGTGAAGTCGTCGACAGCCGCGGCTTCCCGATCGACGGCGCCAGCATCGAGATCGTGGGCACCGATCTGCGCGGCATGCCCGTCGCCGAGACACCCTTCGCGAACCGCTTTCAGGGCGCGCATTTCGCCTGGTCCCTCGGCGGGCCCGTGCCGCTGATCCCCGCGGGGGAGCTCGGGGTGATGCCCGGCCCGGTGCCTCCCATCCCTGCCCCCGGCGCCGCGCCGAGCGCGCCCGCCGATCCGTTCCTGTCCGCGCCGGAGCCTTCGGACGCGGACGAAGTCGAGGCCTTCGAGCCGTGGATCAGCGCCAGCGACGGGAGCTTCGTCGCCCGGCCGGTCACCCCGGGCCGAGTCCGGGCCCTGGTGCGTCACCCGGCCTACGTCGAGGGAGCGAGCGAGCTCGTCTCGCTCACTCCCGGCGCCGAAGCGGAGGTGCGGGTGGTGCTGCTCCAGGGCGGCACGTTGCTCGGTCGGGTGCTGGACGACCGCGGGACTCCGGTCGCCGACGCCGAGGTCGAGATCAGCGGTTCGCGGAGTGGCGTCGCGCGCGCCACCTTGACCGCGAGCGACGGCTCTTTCGAGTTTGCCGCGGTGCCCGCCGAGGTGGTCGTCTCGGTGACCCGGCGCGAGGACATCGGCCGCGTCGCGCTGCGCAAGACCGTGAGCGTGCGTGAGGGGGAGCGCGTCGAGATCGAGCTCACGTTGCCCGCCCCCCGCGACGCGGTGCGCATCGTGGTCACCGACGCCGACGGGCAGCCGATAGAGCTCGCGGAGGTGAACGCGCTGTCGCTCGATCCCGCGGTGCCGCTGCGGAGCACCCTCTTCACCGATCAGGCGGGCGAAGCGATGCTCGACAACGCCCTCGGACTCGCGCTGCGCGTCACCGTGCGAGCCCCCGGCGCGCCCACCACGACTCAAAGCTTCGCCTCCGCTCCGGAGAGCGTCACCTTCGAGCTTTCCCCGGGCGTGCTGGTGCAGGGAAGCGTCACGGCCGTTCGCGGCAGGGTGAGCGTCGCTCAGGCGCTCGTCACCCTCGTGGTGGACGGTGAGCGGAAGACCGCGCTCACCGACGCGAACGGTAGCTTCGTCCTCCGCGACGTCCCGGAGGGCCGCGCGCGTCTCACCGTGAGCCACCCGGACTACGCCGAGGCGGAGCAGACCGTCGCGATCGCGAGCACCGGCCGGAGCGATCGGCCGTTCGAGCTCGAGCCCGTCGACCTCGAGGAACCCGGGGAAATCACGGGGATCGTGGTCGACGCCGAGGGCGAGCCGGTTTCGGGGGCCCGCGTCACGCTCGGCTCGGCGGCGTCCTACTTGCCGGTCGGTACCTTGCCGCGCGGCACGGCCGTCAGCGACTCGGAAGGCCGTTTCACCTTGAGCGGTGTTCGACCCGGTGTGCACCGCGTCGAAGCGATCGCCGCCGTCGTCGGAAGGGGCAGTGTTTCTGGAGTACGGGTGGAGGCGCGCCGCACGACCGAAGACGTGGAGCTCACGCTCAAGGGCGCCGCCTCGGACGACGACTCGCTCGCGAGCGGGGGGCTCGCCGTCACCCTCGGTGAGCGCGGCAGCGGGTCGGCCCTCGAGATCGTGGTGGTGCAGGTGGCCGAAGGCAGTGAAGCCGAGCGCGCAGGTTTGCGCGAAGGCGACCTCCTGCTCGCAGTGGACGGAGCCGCAGCGTCCGACATGCGCGACGCGCGCGCCAGGCTGAGCGGCGCCCCTGGCTCGGACGTCGTGGTCGAGATCTCGCGCGCCGGAGAAACCCTACGCTTGAGGGTCGCGCGCGAAGCGGTACGGCGCTGACCCGCGCTGCCGAAGACCGCAAATTTTGCCTCGCCGGCTCACGAGCGAAGGGCTAGTCTCGAGCCGTGACGCCCGACCCCGAGCTGCTCGAGCTGCGACGCGCCATCGACGACATCGACCAGCGCATCCTTGCCCTCGTGAGCGAACGGGTGAAGATCGTGCTCAAGGTCGGAGACTTCAAGCGCAAGCGCAACTTGCCCATCTACGACCCCGATCGCGAGCGCCTGATGCTCGAGCGGCTGATGGGTCACGCTCCCGAACCGCTCGACGGCCAGACGGTGCGACACGTGTTCGAGCGGCTGATCGACGAGTGCCGGCGCCTCGAGCAGCATCACACCCAGAAGTGATGCTGCCTCCCGCCTTCCCGGCGGGACCGCCCGAAGCCGGGCTCAATGCAGCGTGTGCCACTGCCCTTCGTGCTGGACCTTCGGCACGTCGGGGGCTTCTTGCGCTGACGGCAACGGAGTGCTCGCCGCAGGGCTCGTCGTGCGCGTGAGCACGATGTGAATGCGTGGCGCGGAGTCTCGCGGGCGGCGGCGAGCGTCTTCGAGCGCTTCTTCCTTCTCCCAGCGATCCAGCGTTGCCCGCGCCTTCTTGCGACGCTTGCGCCACGTGACGACGGCGAGCCCGAGGATCACCCCCCAGACCGCCGTACCGCTGAAGAGCACCGGCCAGAACGTGTAGCGCTTGGCGACGTCCTCGCGCCACTCGCGCTCCAGAGTGACGAGATCGATGCCGTAGGAGTCGCGCATCGACGCTTCCAGCGTGTTGCCGTCGCGCAAGCGCGCGATGAGTCCGCGGAAGCGGTGTTGCTCGCGGTCGCGGATCAAGAAGCGTACGAGATCGACGGCCTCGGCGTAGGCGACCTCGGCGCTCGCCTCGTCGTTCGGGAAGCGGCGTTCGACGTCGTGGAACGGGATCAGCGTGTCCGCGAGCGTGGCACGCCAGAGCGTGAACAGGCGCTTGGTCGAGGTCTCGCCCGACGCGAGCACCGCGAAGCCTTCGTTGAACCAGCGCGGGACCGGCTTGCCGAGCAGCGCGTCGTGGAGCGCGACGTGCGCGAGCTCGTGGCGGAAAATCTCTTCCACGTCGTGGTCCGCTCCCGCGTAACGCGGCGCCAAGGTGAGGAGCACGAGCCCGAGCTCCGAGTACGCGACGCCGGCGGCGTAGCTCGGGTACGGCGCGCCTTCGGGGGCGAGCCCCTCCATCTCGCCGGGGGTGCGCGCGATGTCGACTCGCACGCGCGGGAGCACGTCCTCGCCCAGGCGCTCGGCGAGCTCTCGACGCACCGAGTCGGCCTGCGCGATCAAGGGACGCACCCGATCCTTCGCGGAGGGGTGGTACGTAAAGACGATCCAGCCCTTGTCGAAGGTCGCGTACCCCTTCGGCAACGGCGGGAGCCGGAGCGACGGGTGGAGACGGGGTGCGTCCCCGGGACCCGCCACCTCCGCCTCCGGATCGACGACCGGCGGTGGCTCGGACGCTTCCGCGGAGGGGCGCGCGAGCTCCGTGACGCCGGTGCGAACTCTCGCAGAAGGACTCGGCCCGGCGCTCCCGGAGACGTCCGCGGGCGGCAACGCGCCCGTATCGGCTCCGGCCTGCGCTCCACCGAAGAGCACCGCCAACAACATCAGGAGCGCAGCCGCGAGGCGTCTCATGTTCGGACCGGCAAACGGCCTATCCGAACGGCGAACACACGCCGCGCCAGAGGACCGCTCGGAAAACTTTAAGAACGGGCCTCGGACCCGTCAACCTCGCGCGCGAGTGGTCACCAGCCGTTCAGTGGAGCAAGGACCGGCGCCAGTTCTCCTACGAGCCCGCCGGCGGTAGTCCGCGAGAGGACGATCCCCGCGAGGGCGAGCAGGCCCCAGAGCGGCAAGGCGAGCGAGTGCAGGCGCGTCTCGAGCGCCTTCGAGACCGGAAGCGCGATTGCCAACACTACCACCGAGCACACCGCCGCCCCGTCCACGAGCGAAGCACGGAACGAGCCCGCGCCCGTGAAGGCTTGCGCCGCCACGAGAAGGGTCAGGCTGCCGGCGACCGCGAGCGCGAGGATCGCCGGACGGCGCGAGCTCGAGAGCGAGAGCGCCCGGCCCGCGAGGGTCGACGCGCCGAGCACGACGATCAGCGCTAGCACCGCGAACGTCGCCGCGCCGAGCGGGCGGTGGTGCGTCTTCTGCTCGATCAGGCGCCCCAGCACCAAGAGCGCGGGCAGCGACCAGCCCGCGCCCACGAGGCAGGCCGAGAGCCCGCGATTCAGAGGCCGCGCCTGCCGGCCGAAAGCCACCAAAGGACCGAGCGCGAGCGCGGCGCCGCCGATCAGCACCAGGACCGCGAGCACGGGCGCGCCGGCCGAGAGCAGGCGAATCAACCCCGGGAGTGACGCGAGCACCGCCGCGGCGACTCCCAGCGTGAGACCGCTGCGAAAGCTCAAATCGGGCGCAGCTCCAGGCGGACGCGGCCGGCAGATGCCTTGGGCACGTAGCCGTTTTCGAGGAACCAGCGGACCGAGCGAGCCAACGCCTCACGCGCCGGGCGATGCTCGTAGCCGAGCTCGGTCTCCGCCTTCTCGCTCGAACCCCAGACGTACGCGGACGCGTAGTCTCGCACCATGGCATGGGTGACGAGCGGCGGCTTGTTGGTCCACCACGCCTGGAGCTCCAGCAAACGCGCGAAGAGCTCGATCATGCCCTGGCTCTTCGGTTCGCCCGGCTCGGCCAGGCCCGTGATGTCCGCCAGCGTCTGGAAGACCTCGGCCCACTTCAGGTTGTCACCCCCGAGGATGTAGCGGGCACCGATCTCGCCCTGCTCCATCGCGAGGATGTGGCCCTCGACCACGTCCGCGACGTCGACGACGTTGATGCCGCCCTCGGAGACGGGGATCGAGAAGCTCGGCGAGAGCTCGAGGTACTTGAGGAGAACCCGCCCGGTGGGCGTGGGCTTGTAGTCGCCGGGGCCGAAGGTGGTCCCCGGTAGCACGCTCACGATCGGCATGCCGTCGTCGAGGAAGGAGTCGACCACCTTCTCGGCTTCGATCTTGGAAGCCACGTACGGCTCCGGATCGCTCAAGTTCAGCGCGTGGTTCTCGTCGAACGCCTCCGGCGTCGACGAGACGCCGAGCACTCCGAGCGAGCTCGTGACCACGATGTTCTCGATGCCGCGGCGCTTGCAGGCGGTCAGCGTCGCGCGCGTACCGAGCGTCGCCGTGTCGATGATCTGCTGCGGATTGTGAGCCCAGAACTGAAACGGCGAAGCCACGTGGTAGATGCGGTCGCAGCCCGAGAGCGCGCGATACACGGTGTGCACGACCGTCACGTCACCGTAAGCCAGCTGGAAGCGATCGGCCGGCAGCCCGGCGAAGGGGCGCAAATCGGCGCCCGCGCGGACGAAGGCTTTGACGCGTTCGCCGCGTTCGATGAGGCGCCGCACGAGGTTCGAACCGATGAAGCCAGAGGCGCCCGTGACGAGCGCGGCCTGCGAAGTCATGGGCGGCTTTTAACCCAAGTCGGCAGGGGTGGGGAGGTAGTTACCCCGCAACCCGGCCGAGTGGCTCACTTACAGCCCGAACGAGCGCGGAGCGCCCCCTCGGCCGCGTCCCGAGACCCGCGCGGCGCGTCCTTCGATAAGAGCGGGGCGATCCGCTGGCGGAGGTCGGGGACGCCGAGGTTCGCGAGCGAGCCCAGCGCCGCGAGACCTATCGCGCGAGCCTCGTTGGTCGCGAGCGGATCCTGCAAGCGCCGCGCGTGCTTGGCGAGCGAGTCAGCGGCTCCGACGTCGCACGACGCGCCGAGCGCCTTGGCTGCGGCCACGCGGACCTCGAAGCGCTCCTTCTCGTCGTCGAGCCGCGCAGTGAGCCCCTCCGTGGCGCTTCGCACCTTACGGCGCCCGAGCGCGAGCGCCACGTCGCGGCGAACGAGCCAGGCCTCGTCGTCGAGCGCGGTGACGAGGGCCCGATCGCTCTCCGGATCAGCGCCGTATTCAGCGAGGGCCAGCGCCGACGCGCCGCGCACGATGGGCCAGCGATCCTCTTCGAGCCGCTCGCGGAGCGCCTCCGCGGCGAAGGCGCCGCTCGGCTTCGCGAGCGCGCGCGCCGCTGCTTCGCGCACGCGCACCTCGCGGTCGTCGAGCGCGCGCAAGAGCTCCTTCTGGAATTGCTCGGGCGCGCGAACGACCCGCGCTGCCTGCGCGCGCACCTCGGGGTTCGGATCGCTCGCCAGGGCGCTCGAAAGCAGCGCTTTCGCCGCCGGCGCCGCGGGAGCCAGGGCGCCCGCCGGAGCCGTGCGCAGGTAGCGGGTGCGAAAGCTCGGGGCTCCCGCCGAGACGCGCGCGAGAGCCTCGCTCGCTTGTGGCTCGAACGACGACGCGCGATCACCGAGCGCGCGCAAGAGATCGAGCGTCGCGACCTCCGGCGTCGCTCCATTCCCGAGCTCCTCGCGAATCACGCCGGCCGCTTCGGGGACCGCCGCGAGCCGCCCGAGCGCGACGCGCAACACCTTGCGCCGCGCGACCTGCTTCTCCTCGAGGAGCGGCACGAAGGTCTTCACCGCGTCCTTCGGCGCGACGATCGCGAGCTCGTTCGCGAGCTCCTGGAACGCCTTGCCCTTCGCCCCCGGCAGCGCCGCGCGCAGCGCTTCTGCCGCCGCCGGACCGCAGCGGCGCAGGCGCGGGCGAGCGTGCTCGCGGTGCGCCTCGACGTCTTCTCCGAGCGCGCGCAGGTACACGGGGACGCTGATCGAGCAATCCGCGGCGTCGATCACGTCGAGCGCCACGCGACGACCGCCCTCGTCGAGATCACCGAAGCGCTCCGCGACCGCCTGGAAACCCGGCGCGCCGAGCGAGCGCAGCACCGAGCCCGCGGCTTCCGCGCGCTTTCCGCCGCCGGCGAGCGCGCCGACGAGCGTCTTCGGGTCGGCGTTCTCGAACTCGGTTCGGGCGCGGAGCTCCGCGAACGTCACCGCCGCGTTCGGGCTCTCGTCCGCGGCGCTCTCCAGCACCACCGCGAGGCAATCGTCGGCGAGCGGCTCGTCGAAGCTGACGGCATAGCGCGCACCGGGCGTTTGCCAGGCGTCGCTCGGCACCGAGACCCGATAGACGCTGTTCGTCGACGCCAGGTAGAACTGCTTCGGAGCCGTCGCTTGGGGCGGCTCCTTCGCGGTGGGGCGGAACACGAACTCGACGCCCTGGAGCGGCAGCTTGTCCGGCGCCTTCAGGAGCACGAAGTCACCTCGGCCGCTGCCGCTCCGCGCCTCGGACCAGGACGTCGCCGAGTCGCCGTCCACGAGCGCTCCGGGCGGCGCGTCGAGGGCGCTCGTCGCGCCGAGCACCTGCACCAGCGCCGGCCCGCTCGGCGCGCCGGCAGGAACCGGCTTCGCCTCGAGCTCGGGCGCCGACGCTCGCTCGCCGGCGCCGAGCTGCTGCACCTTCGCGGGGACGAGCTTCATCGTCTTCGGATCGAGCACCGATGGAGCGAGCAGGGTCGGGCGACCGCAGAGCGTGAGATCTTCCCGCTGCTCTCCGACCAGGATGCCGTACGAGCCGTCGCTCGTCTCCTTCACCTGGACGAGGCTCCCCCGACGCAGGCTCTCTTCTCCCTGTACCCAGCCGGTGTAACCCGCGAAGTAGATGACCGGTTTGTCGCCCGCGAGCGGCGCCGCGACCACGGCCTCCCAAGTGCGGTCGGGGCTCCCGCTCGGGACCGAAATCACGACCGCGCGTCGCTCCGCCCCGATGCGGACCACCTTGATGCTCGAGCCGGCCGCCTTGCTCGCGAGCTCGCTCGGCAGCCCGAGCTCGAGCCCCTGCTCGACCGAGCACGGCGGGGCCGCGCAAACCTTCGCCCGCAAGGCTCCCTTCTGATCGAAGCCGACCGCGAGCGCGGGCTGCCCTTTACTCGCCCTCGCCACGGCGGGCGGCGCCGCGAACGCGGGCGCGGCGTAGAACGAGAGCAACGCGAAAGGAGCGACGAAGCGCATCATGGATGAACGACCTCAGCGGGATCCACGCCGAGCCGGCGGAGCGCGTCGTCGTGGCGATTTCTGGGGAGAGACACGCGCGTCGGCATGCCGCCCTCGAGCTCGAACAGCTCGAGGAAGTTGAGCCCGCTGTCGAAGCGCGCAGCGATGCTCACGTTGTCCTTGTCGACGACGATGCTCACGCGATCGCGCTCCTGCCCGAGCAACAAGAGCAGCGTCTTGTCGATGCGGCCGAAACCCTTGGTGACGTCGACGTACGCGACGCCGGGAGGCAGGCGCTGAAACGCCTGCGCGGCGCGGCGCGTCTCGCGCTCGATGGGGACGAGCTCGTCGGCCGCTGCCTGAATCGGAACCCAAAGCGCCGCGTCCTCGAGGCCGGTCGCGAGGTGTCGCACGATGACACCGAACAGCCCCGCGTCGTGCGGCCGCGCCCGCAGCGCGCGATCCATGCGTTCCGCCGGAGGGCTCGGCGTCCCCATGCGGGTGTCGATGGCGCGCGCGTCGTCGTCGCAGCCGGGATACGCCTCCACGCCGCCACGGATCCATTTGGCGGCGCTGGCCAGGCCGTCGAAGTCGGTGTGGCACACGATGGTGTCCACCGGGCCGATGCGCGTCACGAGCTCGGGCGTGATCATCTCGGGGCACGCGCCGTGCTCCGCCTTGGTGGAGAGCACGAACCGCGGATCGCTCGCGTAGCGCGGGTGCTCGTCGTGGTCGTGGTGATCGACCCAGGCGCGCAGGCGATCGCCCAGCGTCTCGATGAATGGCAGCGTCACCGCCTCGAAGCTCCCGCTACGACCCCCGACGCCGGCAAACGCGATGTCGAGCACTGCCACGCGACCTTGGAGCTGCGCCGGGCGCGGCAGCTTACGCGGCGTTCCGAAAGCCAAATTCTGCATCGAAAACGACGAGGCCCCTCTCACGGCCGGATCGGCGCCGAAGGTGTGGCGCCGAAAGCGCTGTGCGGGCTGAAGGTAGCATTGATTCGCGAGCCGGAACGTCTAAGACTGAGTCGCCGGCGGACATTTCAGCAACAGCGGAGCGAAAGCAAGCAGCACTCGCGAGGGTGTGAGAAACACGAGGAGCAACGGATTGAAAGCGCTTTGTCGCACGGTCTCGGGAAAACCCTCGCTCACGCTCGCCACCGCCGTCGCGTGCGTGATGGCTACCGGCACGGCGAAAGCAGAGAGCAGCAACGGAACGCCCTGCACGCTGCGCGGTGTCACCCAGGTCGCCGCGAACACGCCGATCTACGGCGCGGACGGGCAAGCCGTCGCCCGCTTCAGCGGCGCAGAGTCCGCGCTCTCCGCGTCCTCTTTCCCCGCGGATGCCCGCGGCCGAGTCAAGGTGGAGACCGGCACCGGGACCGGAAGCTTCCGAGTGCGCGGCTTCATGAACGTGGACGAGGTGCCCGTCTTCACGGCGCAAAGCGTGCCGGTGGTCCCGGGGCACGTCTGGATCGGCGCCGATCAGCGCGTCACCGTGGTCGGCGCCGCGCCAGGTCGGTTGAAGGTGCAGCGACTCGTGAGCGCTTCATTGCAGCAAACCTTCACGACGTGGGGGCCTTGCAGCGCGTTCACGCTCGCGGGCAAGCCGCCGTCACCCGCGCCGCTTCCTGCTCGCGCCCGCGGGTACGTTCTCCAGCAGGCGAGCCTCGACCTCTACGACGGAGGCGACGCGGACAACCACCTCGTCGCGACCTTGCTCCGCGCCCCCGCCACGGACCAGGTCCTCTTCTACGCTACCGAACAGCGCGGCTCCTGGCTGCGCGTCGAGCACCACGGGGAGGTCCAGGTGGACGCGTGGGCCAAGCTAGCCGATCTCGTCGCCCTCCCGCCGGGCGAGACGATCGACCAGCTGCTTCCACGCGCGACGCTCACGAGCCCGGCGCGGCTCGCGGTGCAAGGCGAGCCACGTAAG
This sequence comes from Pseudomonadota bacterium, assembly GCA_023419055.1. Next base: position 16,735 of record JAEZYO010000558.1, read on the forward strand.
GTCAAGACCACGAAGGAAGTCGCGCTCCGGCGCGCCGCCCGGGACAGCGACGCGGTGATCGGCGTCATCGAGGTCGGGACCGAGACGTACGTGCTCGACGTCATCGCGGGCTGGGCGAGCGTGATGCCCAAGGCGCTGAACGTGATGCCGCCCGAGAACGGACAATTTTGGGTGAAGGCGTCCGACCTCGGGCTCTGACCGTGCGGCCCGTGCCACACGATCCTTCACACCGCGAACGCCAGGTCACGCTCTCGCGCTCGATCATCGCGCTCTAGCGCCCGGCACGCCGGCTGCAGTGCGCGGGCCATGACTCGCCTCTCGATCCTGCTCGCGTCCGTCGCCTTCACCGCCTGCATCGACACTTGCCCGAACAGCTGCCAGCGCCAGTACCAGGACTGTCTGGACACCGGGCGCTCAGCGGAGGAGTGCGACGAGCTGCTCGCGAACTGCGACGACGCCTGCGGCGCGGCCCCCTACAGCGCTTCTCGCAGCGAGTGAGCGTAGCGCGGGTCGTCGAGGAACTTCGCGTAGCTGTGCGCGACGCGCTGAGCCTCTTCCATCGAGTCGACGTCGATGGTGATGTCGTCGCCCGGCGAGTTCTGACGAGCCACGCGCGCAGCTTGCAGGCGCTGCACCGTATCGTCCGAGATGTGCGCGCAGAGGACGGCGCCGTTGCGACGCGCGTAACCGATCTCCGCGCCCATCAACGCCGCGATGGTGGGGTGTACGGTCTTCATGCCGCGCATGTCCGCGATCACGATGTGATTCTTGCCGCGAAAAACGTCCGTCCCCTGCTCGCGGTAGGCCTTGCACCAGGCCTTCATCGTGGCCTCGTCGAAAATCCCCCGCATCCTCACGTAAACGGTGCGTCGTACTGGATCCGCCTTGATCTCGAAGTCCGCGTTCACGTTCATTCCTCGCCCCTCAAGATACGACCCCTCACGGGAGGGTGACAACGATTTGATCGTCAGCGTAGCGTCGTTCCTACCCGTCCGCACGTTTTCCGACAGCACCTTCACCGACGAGAGTGAAGACGACGACCTCCGGCCTCGCAAAGGCGCGAATCGGGATCTCGGCGCCGCCTACACCCTTCGAAACGAAGGCTACGCCGTCACCGATCCGATACATCCCGCGCGGCCAACGACGCGACCCAGGCCCCGGCGGCAGCACGACGGGGACGCCGCCCGGAAGGGCGATGTGGCCTCCATGCGTGTGCCCGGCCAGGTAGAGTGCAACGCCGGACGAGAAGAACGGAAAGCCGTCGGGAGCGTGGCAGAGGAGGATCTTGATCGCCGCCTCCGGCACGGACGCGAGCGCGATCACTGGATCGGGCTCGCCAGCCCACGGCTCATCGAGCCCCACGACGTAGACGTCGCCGTGCGGCTCCGGCAAGCGCACCGAGCGGTTGACGAGCACCTCCGCGCCACCGTCCTCGAGCGCTCGCTCGAGAAGGTGATGCTCCGTCCAGAGGTCGTGGTTGCCGAGCACGGCGAGCTTGGTCGGCGCGCGCACGCTCTCCACGAGGGAGCGCAGCCTTTCGGCGCGCGCCGCGGTCGCCTCGAGGAAGACATAGTCGCCGCCGAGCAGGAACACGTCGGGACGCTCGTTCGCCGCGAGCTCGAACGCTCGTTCGAGCAGCCGATCGGGCGTCGTGGGCCCGATGTGCAGATCCGAGATGAAGGCCAGGCTGAGCGCGCGCGATCCCGGCGGTAGAACGGCGAGCGTGTGACGGACGACCTCGACGTGCGTGGCCCCGGGGACCATCCCCCAGAGCCGCGCGGGCCAATCGCCCTTGTAGAGGACGTTGGCCAACGCTTCGACGATCGTCTGCCGCGTGCCCTTGGTGTGTCGCCCGCGGCGGACAGGATTCATGGAGCGATCGCACGAATAGCAACCGCGTCCGCTCCGAGCAACTGGGCGCTACTTCGCGCCGAGCCGCTGGAGCTCGCTCCTGGCCTGCGCGAGGAAAGGCTCGCCCGCCGTAGCGTCGATCGCCGCGACCAGGCGAGCCCGCTCCGCCTCACCTTTCACGAGCTCCTCGGCCTGGCGCTCGCCCTGTTCTTCGTCGGCGCGCCGAACGACGTCGAGCGTCGAGGCGAGCCGCTTCAGCCGTTCATCGAGCCGGCTGAGCTTCAGGGTGAGCTCGGCGCGGCGCTTGGTCGCGCTCTCGTGACGTTGCAGGTACGGCAAGGCGCGGCTCAGCACCTCGCGCTGAGCGTTCGGCAAGAGCTTCTCGCGGAGCAGCCGCTGGATCAGCGGAGCGCCGAGCTCGGACGCCGGGATCGCGCGCTCGAGCCCCTCTTCGCAGCCGAGCTCGTAGCTCTTTCGCGCGGCCGCCGGCAGCTCGAACACCGCGTCCACGGTCCCGTCGTCCGCGTCGACGTAGACCGAGTCTGCGCCGAGGACCTTGGAGTTGTTCACGAGCTCGAGCCTCAGATGCACCGTGCGCGCGACCGCACCGCGATTGACGAGCGCGACCGCGCGATCGGTGCGCCGCACGTAATGCTCCACGAGCCGACCCTGCACGAAGGACAGGAGCCTGAGCTGCTCGCTCTTCCGCTCGTTCTTCGCGCTCAGGGTGACGTCGAGATCGACGCCGAAGTGCAGGAGACGCGCCGAGTTCGGCTCGAAGCGCTCGAGCGCCGACTCACCGGCGAAGCCGCCCCCTTCGAAGAGCGCGATAGGGCCCGGCGGCAGCGTCTGGGAGCTCGTATTGCGCAGCAAAATAGTGCTCTTCGCGGCCGCGCCCGGCGCCTGGAACCAGGCGATCCGCTGCGCCGCCACCGCCTCGCGCACGAAGGGGACGAGCAGCGAGCGCTTCGCGCCGAGGTCGACGTTCTGGCTCAGCGCGTAGCGAAACAGCGCGCCGACCTGCGCTCCTTCGCTCGCGTCCTGCGCCGCGAGGTTCCCGACCTCGAGCAACGAGCTCTCCTCCGCGCCCGATCCGACCCCCTGCCCCTGCCCGCCGCCGCCTTCGCCGAGACCGGAC
>JAEZYO010000685.1 GCA_023419055.1 Pseudomonadota bacterium
CTTCACCGCTCCTGCCCACGCCGATCAAGGCGACACCGAGCGCGGATTGCGCCTCCGCGTCGTTCGGGACGAGCGCGATGGAGCGCTCGAGCGCCTGGAGCGCGGGCTCGGCCCGGCCCAGGATCAGGAGCACCCGGCCGCGCTCGAGCTCGAGCAGGCCGTAGTCCTCGTGGCGCGCGCCGAGCGCGTCGAGCTGCGTGAGGATCTTCTGGACGCGCGCGTCCTTCGGGGCCGCGGCGTAGTCGGTCGCGACGCCGGTCTCGGCGAGACTCACGCGCAAGAGGCCGAGCTCGGGCGCGGGATCGCGCGGGGCGAGCTGCTTCGCCTTTTGGAAGTGTTGCCGGGCTTGCTTGAGATCGTCTTCCTCGTACGCCTGGTCGCCGGCGAGGAGCTCCGCGTCCGCGGGCGTGCCGTCTCCGCGCGAGAGCCTGCCGTGAGAGGCGTTCGCCGGAGCAGGAGACGGGGCAACCGCAGGAGAAGCTGGCGGCGCGCTCCCCGTCGACGGCGGCGGCGGCGCAAGCGGAGCTCGGGCCGCAGCGCTTTCCGCGGGAGCGGCCGGGGGAGGCGCGGGTGAAGCCGCCTTCGCCGGCTCCTCCGCGGGGCGAGCGCAGGCGAGCACCAGTGCGGCCGCGAGCGCGAGCTCAGGGCGCGTCATGACGGACGGTGTGCTCCTTGCCGTCGTAGCGGAGCAGCGCCTTCTTTCCGTCGATCACGGTCGCGAGGCAGACCGGGCGCTTCCAGATCCGGACCATGCCGGACATGGTCTCGCGCGCGTAGTCGGAGCGCAGATCCACGCCGCGGTGCTCGTGGATGAGGAGCAGCTCACCGCGGTTCTCCCAGTTCGCGTCCTCGACGTAGATGAACGGGTTCCCGAAGTTCGTGAGCTGGGCGAGGAGCTTCTCCTTGATCGCGCGGAACTCGCGCGAGTCTATCTCGAAGCGCTCGTTGCGGTTCGACCAGGCGTACGTGAAGAGCCCCTGCTCGAGCGCGAAGTCCTCGGTCAAGAACTCGTCGATGAAGGTGACGTCGTTGTAGAGCGCGCGCACCTCGAAGATCTTCTCGCGCCCGAGGCCGAGCCGCAGATCCCAGTGCTTCTTCACGTCGAGGTCGTCGCACTCCTCCCACTCCGGGCCGAACTGACCCTTGTTCCAGCGCTCCTCGATGCTGCGGAAGAGCTCGACGCCGAGCTTGTACGGGTTCAGGCGCCCGCCGCTCGTCGCCATCACGCCGGCGTTGTTCTCGGCGTAGTCGATGATCTCGCTGAAGTCGCAGACCTCGCCGCCCGTCATCATCTTCGAGTGCCAGAACGAGGCCCAGCCCTCGTTCATGATCTTGGTCTGCATCTGGGGCACGAAGTAGTAGCCCTCCTCGCGGATGATGCTGAGGATGGCGCGCTCCCAGCGCTCGAGCGGCGCGTTCTCGAGCAGGAAGAGGAGCACGTCTTGCTCCTTGTTGGCGGGGAACTTGCCCTTCTGCTTCTGGCGCTCGTCCTCGAGCTTCTTCTTCTGCTCCTCGATGTACTCCTCGGGGTTGATGAAGGCGTCCATGTAGTCCTTCGCGCGCAGGCGCGGGACCTCCACCTCGCCCGGCTCCTCCTCGTTCGCGACCTCGCGGCGGCGCACGACGAAGCGCGACCAGGGATCGATCAGGTTCTCGAGCGAGAGGCAGACGTCGACGAACTCCTCCACCTTGGCGACGCCGAAGCGGTCGACGATGCGGCGGATCGCGGCGCCGTGGTTCGCCATCTTGTCGACCCATTTGCGGTTCGGGTCGTAGTGCTCGCCGCGGCGGCCGATCGGGTTCGTCACCGGATCGCTCGCGTCGAGGTCGGTCGAGCGGAACGTGAAGTTGTTCTTGAAGAAGTCGACGTGCCCGAACACGTGGCACATCACGAGCTTCTGATCGGTGAGACTGTTGCCTTCGAGCAGGTAGGCGTACGAGGGGTTGTTGTTGATGACCATCTCGTAAATCTTCGAGAGGCCGTACTCGTAGCTCTTGCTCAGGCGCTCGTACTCCATGCCGAAGCGCCAGTGCGGGTAGCGGTTCGGGAAGCCGCCGTACGCCGCGACCTCGTTCATCTGATCGTAGGTCAGCATCTCGAACACGGTCGGGAAGAAATCCAGGCCGTGCTTGCGCGCGATCTTCTCGATGCGCTCCTGCTCGTTCCAGAGGTAGCGGGGGAGCTGCGTGTTGGTCGCGAACTGCGGCATCCGTTATTTACCCTTACCCAAGAAGTCCTTGATGCTGCCGACGATGGCGTCTCGATCGCGGATCTCGCTCACGATCACGCGCTCGTCGACGTTGAAGTGCTCGCGGAGGTCCTTGATGAACTGGCCCGACCCGTAGGGGCTCTCCACCTGGCCGTAGGAGAAGACGTTCACCTTCGGCAGGACCTCCTTCTTCATGATCTCGATGCAGGTGAGCGTGTCGTCCATCGACCAGTTGTCGCCGTCGGAGAAATGGAACGGGTAGATGTTCCACTCTTCGCTCGGGTAGTGCTGGTCGATGAGCTGCGCGCACAGCTTGTACGCGCTCGAGATCATGGTGCCGCCGGACTCGCGGGTCTTGAAGAAGGTCTCGCGATCGACCTCGCGCGCGGCCGCGTCGTGGATGATGTAGCGGCTCTCGAGCCCTTTGTACTGGCGCCGGAGCCAGGTATCGATCCAGAAGCTCTCGATGCGGACGATCTCCTTCTGCTCGTCGCCCATCGACCCCGACACGTCCATCATGTAGATGATGACGGCGTTCGCCACCGGCTCGAGATCTTCCTTCCACGAGCGGTAGCGCTTGTCCTCGTGCTGCGGCACGACGATGGGGACCGCGGGGTTGTACGTGCCCGTGGCGATCGAGCGCTTCAGCGCCTCCTTGTAGGTGCGCTTGAAGTGGCGGAGTGACTCCGGGCCGACGCGGCGGATCCCGGTGTAGCGATCCTTGGCCGCGATGATGCGGCTCTTGCCCTTGTTCTCGATCGCGGGGAGCTCGAGCTCCTCACCCAGGATGTCGGCGAGCTCGTCGAGCGTGACGTCGACCTCGAGGACGTGCTCGCCCGGGTCCTTGCCCGCCTTCTCCGAACCCTCCGCCTCGTCCTCGCTCTCGTCGCCGCCGATGCCGTCACCGACCTCGCCCTTGCCTTGCCCGACGCCTCCCTTCTGCCGATCGCCGAAGGTGAAGCGAGGGATGTCGATGTGAGGGATGGGGATCGAGACGAGGTCGCGACCCTTCCTGCCGATGAGCTCGCCCTGGGAGATGTAGCGCCGCAGGTTCTGGCGAATCTTCCCCCGGACGATCGCCCGGAAGCGCGAGTGATCCTGATCGATCTTCAGGGACATCTCATTGCAATATCGCATATTTCGCGTCCGGGTGCCGCCAGGCGATCGAGGCGCCGGGAATCGGGTCCCCGGCCCCACCAAAGGCTCGGAACTTTCGCGGATTGCGAGCTCTGTTTTAAAGTCGGCCCGATGTCGCGCGACAGCCGCAGCTACCTCGTCGTCACCGCCGTCGGCCCAGACCGGCCGGGCCTCGTGAACGCCTTTTCGTCATTGATTCTGGAGGCTGGAGCGAACCTCGAGGACAGCCGCATGGCCATCCTGGGTGGTGAATTCGCGCTCCTCGTCCTCGTGTCGGGGGCAGAGCCCCAGGTGGCGCTCGTGGAGGAGCGCTCGCCCGCGCTCGGTGACAAGCTCGGGCTCAAGGTGCTCCTCAAGCGCACGGCGCCGGAGGCCGTCGAGCGCCGCTTCCTGCGATACGAGCTCAAGGTGACCGGCGTGGATCGCCCCGGCATCGTGCACGGCGTGTCCACCCTGCTCGCGACGCGCGGCATCAACGTGGCGTCGTTCGAGTCGCGCATCGAGAACGCGCCCGAGAGCGGGACGGAGCTCTTCGTGCTCGAGGCCCATCTCCAGGTGCCGTCCGAGCTCGGGGTCGAAGAGCTCGAGCAGGCGCTCACGAACCTGTGCGACGCCGAGAGCCTCGACTTCAGCCTCGACGCGAGCAAGTCGAGCTGACGCCGCCGCTACGCGCGATAGCTCAGCGCGCGTGCGGCGATTCGTTCGAACTCTTCGACGCGCTCCGGGGCGTCGAGCACCGCCGCGAACTCCGCGACGATGCGGTTGACGCGAGCGAGGTCCAATCGGTGACCATGTAGCGTGAGTAGTCGCTCAACGTCTTGTTGGTCTTGAGGTCGCCAGGCGACGGCCTTGTAGATCACGAGGTCTTCAGCTCGTGCCACTGGTACGCGCGTAGTCCCCAGCAAGACTTTCTCGGCCGATGCGATGGCTTCGAGCTCGAAAGGCAACCAGGCTAACGTCAGGTCGCTTCGATCCCGCTGGGCGCATGCCGGAGGAGAAGAACCTGGTGTTCGGCGGCGAACTTGGCAGCATCGTCGATGCGGGGAACCAACGCATGACCCTTCAGTGTCGTGAGCAGCTCCTGGAGATCGACGCCGTTGCCATCGATGGTGGCGTCGACGTCGCGGGTGGTGCGTGGAACGCCTCGTGCGATCACCGCCATTCCCCCGATGAGCATGCCGCGGACTGCACCACCAACGAGAGCGCGCCCCACCGCCGAGGTGGCCTGCTCGAGAGCCGAGGCTAGCGGCGTAGACCGTTTGGCCGCCACCCCATTCGCTCCCGCAGAGTGCGCCAGGCCGCACGTGCTTGCGCCACTTCACGACGTCTCACCGCGTCCTCCTCGGCGAGCGACGGCCCTGCAAGGTCGCAGAGCTCTAGCGCGGCTTCGAGCGCCTCGCTCGGTGACAGCAAGGGATCGGCACGTCGAGCCTCGCGTTCACGCTGCTCCGCGGCGCGCCAACCTGCGAGCCGGCGCTTGAGATCGTCTGCGGAGCCGAAGGCACCAGGCATGCCGGGACTATAGCAGGCCCTCGATGCGGCGCGCTTCGCCCTCCTTCGAGGAGCGCGCGGCGCGTTGATCCCCGTCGGCGGAAAGTAGCCTGAGCCCGCTCGACCCACCCTTCCATTCCAGCGTTGGACGGGCTGGGCGCAGCGACGGCGTTATCCGGAGCCAATAGGTCTCGCTTTTGCGTCCGCACTCGATCGCCGGGCCGGCGCTGAACGGGAAGCTCCAGGTCGAGAGCGGATCGACCTTGCCCACTTCGAGCACCGACGGTTCGTGCCCTCGTATCGCCGAGCACATGGAGGGTTGTGATTCTTGGAGGCGCGCGCGATCTCCGGCGTTGTCCAACTGGGGGCACGCTCTCGGATCGGTGCGACAGATGTCGGCGAGGCCTCGGGGCTCCCCGGGATGCGGCGGTTTCGGTGGAGGAGGCGGCGGTTGGCACTCGAGCGGCAACGCGGGGGCGTAGAACGCGCCGGGAAGAACCGGGCCCTGATCGCCGCGGCAGAACCAGCGTTCGACCTCGAGCTCGGGATTGATCTCGGTGAGGGGATACGTGCTGAGCGACTGGATGGAAACCGAGGGACAGTTACTGCAGTCTCCCGGCGCGAAGCCACACTGCATCAAGAGGCCGTTCGGGTCGAAGTAGAGGCGAGGCGGAGCGTCGACGTCGGCTCCCAGGACCTCGCGTTCGCACTGGTCGTAGAGCGCCTCGACCGATAGCGCGGGCGCGCCGCCTTCGTGTGTTCCGACCCCCGCGCCGCGCTCGACGAACACCTGGGTCCAATGAGCCGCGTCCTCTCCGGGGTCATGGCTATAGACCTTGCCCATGTTCGCCGGATCGACCTCCAGCAAGGCGCGCAGCACGACTCGCCCTCTTTCGACCACGAACAGGGACACGGTGAGGCGATCGGGAGCGAGCTCCTCGACCCGGGCGTAGCTGTAGCGACGGGCTGCTGGGTTGGGCGGCAGGTGTCGGAACATCCGCGGCGCTTCGCCGAGAAACTGCTCGAACAGCGCTCGACTCTGCCGGAGCCTCGCCTAGGCGAGCGCTCGATCGTGCGTCGCTGGGATCTTCGGGGAGGTCGGCTCCCAGCTCGCATAGCGCGCGTGCCGAGGCTGGGCGCAGCCCGGCGCGAGAGCTAGGGCAAGCGCGGTGAGGCCTAGCTTCACCGGCGCTAGCCTCCGAAGCGCTTGGCCACGCCGGTGAGATCCACTCCGGTCGCTGCTTTGATCTGCTCGCTGGCCCCGATGGCCTTGCGAGCGATGTCGCCCCCGGGTGTCTCATCGGCGGGGAGCACGCTCATCTTCTTGATCTTGAGCGAGTGATGAGAGCCCGCGACCTGGGCGAGCATCGGGAGCAGGCTCTGCAAGGCGAGCACGTCGCGCGCTCCGCCGCCGCCGAGGCGGTACGACTCCACGAGCTTGCGCAGGCTCTCCGCCTCGGCTCGTCCGCGCTCGAGGAGCGAGGCGGCTTCACCGCGTGCATGCTCTTCTGCGGCGCGCTGGGCCGCGAGCGCGGGCTGCACCACGTCCGCTTCGAGACGGCGTTTTTCTTGCAGCGCGCGGGCGCGCTGCTTCTCGATTTCAGCGCGTACCTGCGCCACTTGAGCCGAGACCTCGCCGCGCGCTTCGCGGATGAGTGCTTCACGGCGGCTGGTCGCGTCGGCGATGCGCTTCTGCGTCTCTTGCTGGGCGATGATGATGTCGGCGTCGAGCTTCGCGACCTCGCTGCGCGCCCAGTTCGAGGCTTGTTGAACCGACGCGTCGGCGCGGGCTTCGGCCTCGGCGATGGCCTGCTCCTGGTTCACGGTCGCGCCGCGGATACGGCCGATGCTGGCGAGGTAGTTCACCTCGTCGGTCACGTTCTGGATCTTGAGCGTGTCGAGCACGAGCCCGACGCGGCTCATGTCGTGCTCCGCCTCCTCGAGCAGCGTGTTGGCGAAGCGCATCTTGTCCTCGTTCACCTCTTCGGGCGTGAGGCTCGCGAGCACGCCGCGGAGGTTACCCTCCAGGGTCTCCTTGGCGATGTGATAAATCTCCTCGCGCGAGCGCCCGAGGAAGCGCTCGACCGCGTTCGACAAGAGCGGCTCCTCGCCGGGCAGCTTCACGTTGGCGACGCCCTGCACGGTGAGCGGGATGCCGCCCTTCGAGAAGGCGCCTGTCACGTGCACCATCACGGTGAACATGCTGAGGTCCATCGTCTCGACGCGCTCGATGAACGGTCGCCGCAAGCTGCGCCCGCCGCGCACGAAGCGGTAACCGACGGTTTTCCCACCGAGCGCGCGCGTCGTGCCGCTGAAGATCAGCGCCTCGTTCGGCGTCGAGACCCAGAGCAAGCGCTTGACGGTGACGATCAGGAAGAGGACGACCACACCGGCCGCGATGGCCAGCACGAACAGCAGCGGAATCATCGGGCGGCTCCCTTCTTCTCGTTCTTGAGCAGGCTCGTGATGTCGACGCCGATGGCGCGCGCGGTCTGCTCGAGCACTTCGGCGACCGCGGCCGGGAAGCTCGCGACCGCGCCGGTGAAGCTCGTGCCGTCCCCGCCGTCGACGACCGAGAGCTCGCCGATCTGCGCGCTCTCGACGCGCGCCACCGCGGCCTCCACGAACTCCCGCAGGTGCTGGAGCACGTAGAGCTCGCGACCGTCCTGACCGCCGCTCTGCCAAGCTTGCGCGACCAGGGCGAGCGCCTCGGCCGAGGCCTTGCCGCGCTCGAGAACGGGCGCGGCGCTACCCCGCGCGCCGGCTTCGGACGCGAGGCGTTGCGCTTCGGCGGGCAGGAACACGTCACACTCGAGTCGCAGCTTCTCGAGCTCGGAGCGGAGGGCCTGAAGCTCCTGCTCGGCCTCGGCGCGGGCGGTTTGTGCCGCGACCTCCGCCTCGTTTTCGATGGCCTTGGCCTGAGCCTCGAGGTTCGCGAGCTCGGCGCGCAGCTGATTGCGCTTGGTCAGCACGGCCGCTTCTGCCTGCTTCTGCGCCGTTTCGGCGCGCTGCCGGGCGGCGGCCTGCGACTCGGCGATCGCCTGGTTCGCCGCGTTCTCGGCGTTCTGGGCGTCGCGGATCATGCGGGCGATGCGGGCGCGGCCGAGGTTGTTCAGGTAGCCCTGCTCGTCGGTCACGCTCTGCACCTTGAGCACGTCGAGCTCGAGCCCGAGCTTGTCGAAGTCGTCCTTGGCGTGCTTCACGAGCGTCTCGGCGAACTTCAGCCGATCCTCGTTCACCTCTTCGGGGGTAAGCTCCGCGACCACCTCGCGCAGCACGCCCTCGAGAGTCTGCTGCGCGACGGCTCCGATCTGGCGCGGCGAGGCGGTGAGCAGGCGCTCGATGGCGTTCCTGATGAGCCCCGGATCGCTGCACACCTTCACGTTCGCGATGGCGTGCACCGTGAGCGGGATGCCGCCCTTCGAGTAGGAGTTCTGCACCTCGACCTGCACCGGGATGAGGCGCATGTCCATGCGGTTGACCTCTTCCAGCACCGGGATCCTGATGCCGCGCCCGCCGTGCAGCACCTTGTAGCCGACGGTCGAGCCGTCCTGCAGGCGGTGACTGCGCCCGCTGATCACGAGCACCTCGTTCGGCATGCAGATCACGAGGAAGCGCGAGACGAGCCAAAAGACGATCAAGAGCCCGATGACGAGCCCGATGGCCGCCACCACGATCAGTGCCGCGAGCTCCGGCGAGGCGCCGAGCCCGGGATTTCGAGAAAGCTCCTCCGGCATAGAGCGGAGGTTAGATGGACCCCCGCCGACTGTCGATGATTACTCGGACAAGAATTCGCGTGACGCACGCGACACGTGGGCGGTCGTACCGCGCAGCTCTTCCACGACCACGAGATCGCCGTCCTTGAGCTTCTCGTCGTCCGTCGAGGCCAGGAGATCGACGGTCTGACCGCGCAAGGCGATCCGGATCTTGCCACGCTTGCCCCGCTCGATCGGGATCAAGACCCGCCCGACTTGGCCGATAGCGTCCGCGGCTTCGGCGCCGGACGAAACCTGGGTCCTGGACAGGAAGCGGAAGGTCAGGCTCGCGAGGCTCCCCGAGCCGAGCCCCATCATTGCGGCCACGACTCCGGTGACGAGCGGGCTCGCGAGCGACAGGAAGTGGAGCGCGCAGCCGACGAGACCGAAGGCCAAGAAGGCGAACGTCCAGAAGCGGATGGAGAGGAAGACCGCGACGACTCCGCCGTCTCCGTGAGCGTGGCCGCCGTGGTGATCGCCGTCGGCCTGGTCACCGTCGCCGTCGAGGTCGGACCCTTCCGCGTCGGCTCCGCTCGCGCCCATGACGAACTGGAGCCCCACCACGCCGAGACCCACGATCAACGCGGCCAGATAGAGCACGCCCATCACGCTCGAGCTTACCCGAAAGTCCGCGTGCGCGGGTTCGGTCTTGGCGGTACGATGCGCGCGATGCTCGTTCGACCCCGCCGGAACCGCCGTTCTCCTGCAATCCGAGGCCTCGTGCGCGAGACCGAGCTCTCACCCGGCCACCTGGTGCTCCCGCTCTTCGTCCAGGAAGGGGAGGGCAAGGAGACCCCGATCAGCTCGATGCCGAAGCAGGCTCGGCTCAGCGTCGACCTCCTGGTCAAGAAGGCCCGCGAGGCGTTCGAGCTCGGGGTCCCCGCGGTGGCCCTCTTTCCGGCGTTGCCGGACGACGTGAAGGACCCTCTCGCGACCGAGAGCGCGAACAGCTCGGGCCTGCTCCAGCGCGCCGTGCGGGCCCTGAAGCTCGAAATCCCCGCTCTCACCGTGATAACGGACGTCGCGCTCGATCCTTACTCTTCGGACGGGCACGACGGCGTGGTGGTCGACGGCCGCATCGACAACGAGCTCACGCTGCCCATCCTCGCCAAGATGGCGGTCGCCCAGGCCGCGGCGGGCGCGGACGTGGTCGCGCCGAGCGACATGATGGACGGACGCGTGGGCGCGATCCGAAAGGCGCTCGACGAGGCCGGCCACTACGAGGTGGGCATCTGCGCGTACACGGTGAAGTACGCCTCGTCGTACTACGGTCCCTTCCGCGAAGCGCTCGACTCGGCGCCGCGCTCAGGTGACAAGAAGACGTACCAGATGGACTACGCGAACGTGCGCGAGTGCGAGCGCGAGGTGCGGCTCGACGAGGCCGAAGGCGCGGATTGGCTGATGGTGAAGCCGGGCCTGCCCTACCTCGACGTGGTGCGCCGCGTGCGGGAGCTCACGCCCTTGCCGGTCGCCATCTATCACGTGAGCGGCGAGTACGCGATGCTGCACGCCGCCGCGGAGCGTGGTTGGCTCGACTACGATCGCTGCTTGGTGGAGACGCTGACCGGCATGCGGCGCGCCGGCGCGGACATCATCTTCACCTACGCGGCGATCGACGCCGCGAAGCTCCTCGCCTGAGCCGAGGGGCGATGCTCCCGGAGTCGCTCTCGCTGCTCGCGCGCCTGGTCGCTTTCGACACTCGGAACCCCGAGGGTGACGAGGCGCTGGCGCTCGAGTTTTGCGCCGAGCTCCTGCGCGGCTTCGACCCCGACGAGCTCGAGCTCGAGAGCCTGCCGCGAAAGCGCGGTGGGCCGCCTACCGGCTGGGTTTACGCGCGCTTCGGCACGCCGCGCGTCGTCTTCAACGCGCACATCGACACCGTCCCCGCGAGCGGCGCCTGGAGCTCCAACCCTTTCGAGCTCCGGCGCGACGGCGATCGCGCGGTAGGTCTCGGAGTCGCGGACACCAAGTGCGGGATCGCGGCCTTTCTTACCGCGCTCGGTCGTAGCTCCCCGCGCGACGTGGCGGTGCTGATCTCGGGTGACGAGGAGCACGGCAACGAGGCGATGCAAGCCTTCCTCGCGCGCCGCCCGCTGGGCGAGGTGGAGCTCGCGCTGGTCACGGAGCCGACGGATGGTTTGCTCGCGACGGAGCACCGCGGGATCCTCTACTACGAAGTGAAGGCGAGGGGGCCCGGCGGGCACTCCTCCCAAGCGGACGCGCTGCGCGCTCCGGCCCTCGAGCTCGCGCGCGTCGCCGTGAAGCTCGGCGACTTCGCGGCCGCGGAGGCCGCGCGGGGTCAGGGCCTCTGCCTGAACATCGCCGAAATCAAGACCGGCGCAGCTTTCAACGTGATTCCGAGCGAGGCCCTGATGGTGGTGTCCGCGCGTCCGGCTCCCGGCGTGACGTCGAGCTCGGTCCGGCGCGAGTTCGACCGGATCTTGCGCGAGGTGTCGCCCGATCTCGAGCTCGAGATCCGCTACGATCACTCGAGCTTTCGCTCTTCGAACCCGGAGCTCCTCTCGAGCTGGCTCGGCGGCGCCGCGCCGGCGCGCTCTTCGGTGCCTTTCTGGACGGAGGCGGCGATGTTCGAGGAGCGCGGGGTGAACGCGGTGGTCTACGGCCCCGGCGCGATCGTGGAAGCTCACCGCGCCGACGAGGGGCTCGAGCTCGCCGCGCTCGCTCAGGCAGAGTCGCTGTTCGAGCGCGTGCTCGTCGCGCTCAAATGACCACCCGATCGAAGGCTTCTCGCACCTCCGCCGTGACGTCGCGGTAGCGTTCGAGCAGCTGATCGAGCGCGCGTTCGCCTGGTCCGTCGCGGTACCCCATACGCCGCGCGAGCTGCGGGAGCCCGCGGGATCGTAGCTCCATCGACGACGAGCCCGCGCCTCGGAGCACGTGGATGCGCTGCTCGAGCCGGCGCAAGAACCGGTAGCCTTCGCGGAAGGCTTCGTAGTCGGTGCGGCCGAGGTAGCCCTGCTTGAACAGCGCTTCGAGCGCGTCGGACGTGTCGGTCGTGCGCACGGCGGGGTCCCTGCCGTGAACCATCTGCAGCCACTGCACGGCGAACTCCACGTCGAGCAGCCCGCCGCGCCCGCTCTTCAAATCGTAGCGATCCGATCGCTCGCGGCCGAGCTCCTTCTCCATCCGCGCGCGCAAGCGCCGGATCTCCTCGGCGGGCGGAGCCCCGCCGCCATACGCCGCGCGCTCGGCCACCTGGATGGCGCGCCCGCCGAGCGCACGATCGCCCGCGCAGAAACGAGCGCGGAGCAACGTCTGGCGCTCCCAGGCCGCCCCCGACCATTGCACGCCTGGCCCGAGCTCGGGCGCGTCGTCGAGTGCGACCGCGTGGTAGCGCGCGAACGATTCGAGCGACGTGACGAGCATGCCCTGCGAGCCCGAGGGACGCAGCCGCGTGTCGAGATCGTAGCCTGGGCCTGCCGCGTTGGGCTCGGACACGAGGTGGATGATGCGCTGCGCCTTGCGCGCGAAGTAGGCGCCTGCCTCGTCGGGACTCGGCGCCTTCTCCGGGTCGTAGATGAAGAGCACGTCCAGGTCCGAGCCGTAGCCGATCTCGCGCCCGCCGAGCTTTCCGAGCGCGATCACCGAGAGGCCCGAGCTCCCTGGTCCTAGCTCGAACTCCGCCGCGTGCGAGAGCTCTTCGTCCGCGAGCAGCGAGAGCAAGAGCGTCGCCTCGCGCATGCCGAGGGCCCCCTCGAGATCGGCCGCCGCCACCTCGACCATCACCCGGCGCTTTCCGATGCGGAGGCCCGTGACGAACGCCTCCTGGCGCTCGTACGGCTCGGCGTCGTCCGGGAGCGCGGCGAGCTGCGCGTGGATCTCACTCTCGACCGCGTCGCTCGGGTTGGTGATGCCGCCCGAGCCGAACAGCACGACGTCCGCGAAATCGGGGCGCGCCGTCAGGGCCTCGCCCACGAACACGCTCGCGCCGAGGACGGAAACCAGGCGGCGGAGCGCGATGGGATCGTCCGCGAGCGCGGCCACGTAGGGGCCCGGTGAGAGGAAGCGCGCGAAGAACGATCGCAGGTACTGCGCGGCCTGCTCGGCGTCCGAAGACGTGGCGATGGCTTCGAGCACCCGCTCGGCGAGCGCCGGGTGGCGCTCCCGAGTCACGGCGCCGAGCAGATCGTCGGGGCGGCGTCCGAGCGCGAGCAGGTGTTCGGCCACGTCGGCGCTGCGATAGATGTCCTCGCCCGCGCGCGTGAGCTCGTCTCGGCCCGCGTCGAGCGCCGTCACCAGCCCGGCGTAGCGCGACGGTCGCGATGCGGGCCCGGAGTGCGGCGCGAGCGACTGGAACATGCGGTGAACATCGGCGCGCGCCTGCTCGAGCTCGCTCGAGAGCACCTCGGCCTTCGGCAGGCGCAGGCTTCGCGCCAGACGCTCGAGCTCGGGGCCGTCGGCGGGCAAGAGGTGCGTTTGCAGCCCGGTCATCCACTGGATGCGGTGCTCGACCTTCCTCAGCAGCACGTAGGCCGAGGCGATGCTGCGCGCCTCGCGGTCGCTCACGAGACCGCGGTTGCGCAAGCGAGAGAGCGCTTCGAGCGTGTTCTTCTCGCGCACGAGCGGCTGCTGACCGCCCCAGATGAGCTGCAGGCTCTGGACGAAGAACTCCGCTTCGCGGATACCGCCGAGGCCGAGCTTGAGATCGCGCGCGGCCGACGTGGAGAGCTCGATGCGCGAGCGGTTCACGAGGTCCGCGAGCCCGACGGCTATCTGGGGATCGACCTCGTGCCGGAACACGAACGGCGTCAAGACCTCGCGCTCGAGCAGTTGCCCGAGCTTGACCGAGCCGGCGGACCTCCTCGCTCGCAGGAGCGCGGAGCGTTCCCAGAGCCGGCCCCAGGTCTCGTAATAGCGCTCGGCGGCCGAGACCGAGTTGACGATGGGCCCCTGGCTGCCCTCCGGGCGGAGCCTGAGATCCACGCGCCAGATCAGGCCGTCCTCGCTCGGCGTGTCGATGATCTGGACCAGGCGGCGCGTCACGCGGGCCCAGTGCTCGTGCAGGCTCACCCGGCTCTCACCGTCGTCCGTGTCGTAGATGAAGATGAGGTCGATATCGGAGCCGGCGTTGAGCTCGTTGCCGCCGAGCTTGCCCATGCCGAGCACCAGGAGCTCCGAACGCTTGCCGTCCCCGCGGAGCGGCGCGCCGTAGCGCGACTCGGCTTCGGACTTTGCCTCGCGGAGCGCGAGCTCGAGCACGGCGTCGGCGAGGCGACTGAGCTCGAGGCTCGAGGTCTCGATGTCCGCGCCGCCGAGCGACGTCGGCAAGAGCTCCCTCAGGGCGATGCGGGCCTTCTCGATCCAGACGGCTCGGCGAAATTCGGCGATCTGCTCCTCGGGCGAGTGACTCGTCTCGAAGGCGCCTCCGAGCAAGGTTTCGAACTCGCGCCGACTGCGTGGTCGACGAAACCCCGCGCGAGCGATCCGCGTCAGGCCCTCGAGCTGCCAGCCCTGTCGTGGCGTGAACGGCGGAAAAGCCGTCGCGAGGAGGACCGCGGGGAGCCTTTCGGGCTGATGGCCGAGCTCGCGCCTCAAGGATTCGGCGCGCTCCGCGTCGATGGTCCGGGCGAGCCCGGCGAGGTCCTGCAGGTGGAACACGTTCCCGTAAGGTCGTAAGGGCCGCCTCGGGGTCCGTCAACCAGAGCAGGCGCGTTGCTCGGCCGATTGGCCAACGTCCCCTCGGCGTGGCAGGAGTTCGGAGACAACTGGCGACTGTCGACTTTCCCGGGTTGGGGCTACGGTGCCCCTCAAGATCCCATGCGGTTTCTCTGCGTCTCCGACATCCACGGGCACTCGCGCGCTCTCGAAGCCGTCCTGCGCGACGCCGACGCCTTCGGTTGGGATCAGCTCGTCGCGTGCGGTGACCTGTGTTTCCCCGGCCCCGATCCGCTCGGGGTCTGGAAGATCCTCGTCCAACACCGCGCGCTTTGCGTGCAGGGCCTCGGCGATCGTGCGCTCGCGCAGATCGATCCGAACAAGCTCGTGGCGGCGACCGAATCCGAGCAGAAGCGCCTCGCTCGCTTGAAGCAGGTTCATCAGGAGCTCGGTGAGATCATCATCGCGCGCCTGGGCAAGCTGCCGCAGACCGCGTCGCTGCCGATCGAGTCCGGGCACACGATGCTCGTGGTCCACGGCTCGCCCGCGGATCCCGGTGAGCCCTTCTCGTTCGACATGACGGACGACGAGCTCATCGCCTTGCTCGGGGACGAGCCGGGCGATCTCATCGTGTGTGGCGGGAGCCACGTGCCCTTCGATCGCACGGTCGCCGACGTCCGCATCGTGAACGTCGGCTCCGTGGGCGAAGCGCCGGGAGGTGGCTTCGCCCACGCTGCCATCATCACCACGAGCCAGACCGGCGTGGGCGTGCAGTCGCTGGTCGTCGAGCTGTAGGTCGGTCAGGCCTTCGGGAGCAGCACCCGATAAGTGACGCCGCCTTGGGCGAGGTTGTCGGCTTCGAGTCGACCGCCCACTTCCTCGACGATGGTCTTGGAGATGGCGAGCCCGAGCCCGAACCCGCGAGGTCCGCGCGGCCGCCGAAAGGGGTCGAACGCCTGCTTGCCGAACTCGCCGCTCAGAGCCGGGCCCGAGTCGACGAACTCGAGGCGCACCCACGGCTCGTCGAAATAGAGCCGAACCACGAGCTTGCGCCGAGTGCGAGGGAGCCCGCTCATGCTGTCGAGCGCGTTCAGCAAGAGGTTCAGCACGACCTGGCCGATCTGGGCCGTCGAACCCGCCACCAGCGGCACCGGGCGGTGGTCGATCTCCAGGCTTCCGAGCACCTTGAGCTCGTTCTGCATCAACCTGAGCGAGAGCCTGAGCACCTCGCTCGCGTCGACGGTCTCACGCGCGCACGGCCCGTTCGGGATCTCGACGCCGCGCGCCACGTCGAGCACGCGCTTGCTCGCGAGCTCCGCTTCCGCGAGCTCTTCGTCGGCGTCGACGAGCTGCGCCTTCTGCGCGGCCTGCGCCCGCGTGCTCGTGGCGAGCGAATCCGCGACGGGGCGCAGCAGGCTGCGAGCCCGCGCGACGCTGGCGCAGATCGCCCCCACCGGCGCCCGGAGCTCGCGCGCGAGGCCCGCGCTGATGACGCCGAGCGAGTAGACCCGCTCGGTCTCGACCAGCCGCCGCTCGAGGGCGCTCAGCTTGGCGCGCATGTCGTGGTACTCGACCGCCTCGCTCAACGTCGAGAGCAGCTCGTCGTGATCCCACGGCTTCTTCAGGTACCGCCGGACCTGCCCGCGGTTGATCGCGCCGACCGCGGTCTGCAGATCGGAGTACGCCGTGACCAGCATGCGCACGACCTCCGGGAAGCGCCGCCTGGCGTGCTCGAGCAGCTCGAGGCCGCTCATGACCGGCATGCGCTGATCGGCGAGCAACACGGCGACGTCGGTCGCGCGCAAGATCTCCAGCGCCTCGACGCCGGTGGTTGCAGTCAACACCGAGAAACGGCCCGCACACGCGGCCTCGAAGACCGCCAGGTTCTCGGGTTCGTCATCGACGAACAAGACATGAGACATCACTCCACTACCTCCTCTTGAGCTCTCTGCTTTCCGGCTGCGTGGGGCTTGCGCCCGCGCAGGCTCGGTACCCGAAGCGTGAACTCCGCCCCTGATCCGACTTCGCTCTTCAGCTGAACACTCCCTCCTAACGTGTCCACCACGCGTCGCACGATGGTGAGGCCGAGGCCCGTCCCCTTGGAGACGTCCTTCGTCGTGTAAAATGCCGTAAATACCTTCGGTTGCTCCTCCGGCGGGATGCCCCGCCCGTTGTCTCGCACGCTCAGCGTGAGCCACTGACCGTGGTTTCGACCCTTGAGGACGATCGTCCCGCTGCCGTCGCTCGGGACGGCGTGCAGCGCGTTCTCGACCAGGTTCGTGAGCGCGTGGTTGAACTCTTCGGGGATGCACTCGATCGAGCCGTCGCCCTCGAGCTCCGTCACGACGTCCACGTGGAACCCGACGCTCGGCAAGAGCACCTTCACCACGTCGCGCGCCGCGGCGTAGGCGTCGTACGGCTGCAGGGTCTTCGTGTAACCCTCGCGGCTGTAGCGCATCATCAGGTCGACCGTGGCCGCGATGCGCCGCACCCCGGACTCCGCGGTGTCGAACATGCGCCGCAGGCGCGCGAGCAGTTGATCGAGCTCCTCGGGGCTCTCGAAGCCGCCCTGCGCGACGGTGCGCCCGCTCGCCAGGCGCTCGGAGTCGCGGCGGATGCTCACGACGGCGCTCTGGATGTAGTTCAAGGGGTTCCTGATCTCGTGAGCCAGCCCGCCCGCGATGGTCTGGAGCGAGTCGAGCTTCTGGCTCATCAAGAGATCGGCGGTGGTCTCGCGCTGGGTGAGCTGCGCGCGCACCACCGCCACGAGCTCGCGCGCCGAGAACGGCTTGGCGAGGTAGGCGCTCACGCCCACGTCGTGCCCCGCCACGCGATCATCGAGATCGCCGCGCGCGGTCAGCATCACGATCGGGATGTGCTGGGTCACCGGATCGGCCCGGAGCGCTCGCGTGAGCTCGAGGCCGTCGAGCTCGGGCATCATGAGGTCGGTGACGATGACCGTCGGCTGGTGCTTGCGCGCGAGCTCGAGGCCCTTCTTGCCGTCGGGGGCCGCGAGCACGCGGAAATCGTGGTGGAGCGCGAGCCGGATCATGCGGATCACGTCCACCGTGTCCTCGACCACCAGGACCGAGTGGGGGCGGAACTGCTCGTCGGCGTCGCGCTCCACGATGCGCTGCTCGGTGGCCTGGTCGATGTCGATCAGGCGATAGCGCTCCTCCTCGTCGGTGCGCCACTCGCCGACGCCGCGATCCGACGAGCGCGCGCCGAACGGGTGATCGGAGCGGCCGCCGCGCCGATCGAGCGCCTCGGGCCTGAAGTGCTCTCGGTCTTTCGGCAACCGTACCGAGAGCGTCGCGCCTTCGCCGACCTCGCCGCGCGCCCAGATCTTGCCGCCGTGGAGCTCGACGAGCTCCTTGGCGAGCGCGAGCCCGATGCCCGTCCCGCCGTAGCGGCGCGTGCCCGCCATGTCGACCTGGAAGAAGCGGTCGAAGATGCGCTCGGCCATGCCGGGCGGGAAGCCGATCCCGGTGTCGCAGACCTCGACCAGCACGTTCGCGCCCTCGTCCTTCAACGCCACGCGCACGCGCCCGTCCGGCTGCGTGAATTTGGTCGCGTTGGAGAGCAAGTTGACGAGCACGCGCTCCAGCCGTTCGAGGTCGCACCAGACCATGCAGCGCGGCGTGTTGCTGTGAAAGGAGAGCGCAATCGATTTTCGCTGGGCGAGCGGCTCGGCTTGAGCGACGAGCCCGCGCACGTAGTCGACGAGATCGTGCTCGCCGATGCGCAGGCGGAGCTTGGACTCTTCGAGCTTCGAGAGATCCAGGAGGTCGCCGATCAAGCGCCGCAGCTTGATGCCGCTCTTCTGGATCGAGCTCAAGGTCGAGCGCTGGGCCTCGGAGAGCGAGCCGAGCTGGCCCTCGATCATGAGCTCGAGCGGCGCGAGCATCATCGTGAGCGGCGTCTTGAGCTCGTGCGTCACGTTGGCGAAGAACTCGCTCTTGAAGCGGTCGAGGCGCTTGAGCTCGCCGTGCGCCTGCTCGAGGTGCTTGGTCGTGCTCTCCACCAAGAGCTGGTTTTTCACCTGCTCGCGCTGCGAGCGGTACGCGACCAGCTGCCCGGTGCCGGCGATGATGGCCGTGGACACCAGGAAGAACATGTTCGACACGGTGGTCAGCGAGTCGGCGGGCTCGTTGAACGCGATGTTCAAAAGCACGAACGAGAGCACGATCGTCGTGTGGGTGGCCACCACCACCCGGAGCGGCCAGACGTAGAGCAGCCCCGTGGCCACGATCACGAGCGAGAGGCCCGCGTAGTAGGGCGACGCGAGCCCGCCCATGAAGACGGTCATCAGGCTGATCCCGTACGAGATCAGCACGATGTACGCGCTCGAGATCGCGTAGGGGTGACGATCGAAGAGGCTCGACTGGACGACCTTGAACATGATCAAGGTCACGAGCGTGATGAACGCGCGCGTCGAGTAGAGCAGCCACAGCCAGGCGCGCGGGGCGGTCAGGTAGTCGAGGATGCCGAAGCCCGGATAGAGCGTGAGCACGATCCAGAGCAGACCGCGGGCGCCGCGCCGGTTGCGCTCCAAGAGCCAGGTAGCCCACCTAGTCTGAAGCTCGGCGTCCGCGGCTTCCAAGCATCACTCCCTGACCAGCGAGACGAAGGGATTCACTCCGGTGGCCTCTTCGACGATGCCGATGCGGGCGCTCGGCTGCCCGAGCCTCGCGAACTCGATCATCTCGGCCCGCTCGCGGTAGACCAGGAACCAGTCGAGGTGGAGCTCCATGAACCAGCGCGAGGGGCTGCTCGGGACCATGTTGCCGACGAGCAGCGTGCCGCCGGGCGCGAGCAGCGAGTAGAGGCTCCGGCACAGGGACACCGCCGTCGGCTTCTGCAGGTAGTCGAACAGGCCGCACGAGTAGACCGCGTCGAACGCTCCGTGACCGCGGAACACCTCCGCGCCCCGCAAGAGGTGCTTGATCGAGTCGTGCAGGTGCACGAGGCGCACCTGCTCCTTCCAGCGCGCGCTCACCAGGCGCTTCAGGCGCCCGTACGAGAACGAGAGAGCGCGCTTGTCCTGATCGAACAGCACGATCTCGAGCTCGTGGGAGAGCTCGCGCCGCTCGTCGAGGAGCTCGTACACCTCCTGCGCCGGGCCGGCGGCGATCGAGAGGATGCGGATCGGGCCCGCGCCGACGTAGGTGTCGATCACCGTCGAGAGCTGCTCCTTCAGCATGTCCTTGCGAGTTCGCACGGCGACCGCCGCGGGCGTCGACACGAAGGCGAGGTTCACCGCCTTGGCGAACAGCGTCGGGCCGGTGAAGTGGTTGGCGTAGAGCCCGTTCATCATCTCGTAGTCGCCCGGGTAGCCGAGCGGCTTGTGGCGGGCGCGGTGCATCCACGGCGACTGCATCAAGAGATCGTGCAGGAAGCGGGTCGAGAACTCGCGCAGCGAGGCGCGATCGCCGCGCTCAGCGAGGCGGTAGGCCGCGTCGAGCTCGTTCGAGAGCTGTACGACGTCGTTCGCGAACTCCGAACGCACGCGCTCGATCAGGGCGTCTCGAGCCGGCGAGTCCTGATCGCCGTGCGCCACGTGCCACGGCAGCGAAGATTCGAGCTCCCCGAATTTGACCTGCGCGTCCTCGAGCGCGAGCCTGGCTTCGGCCACGAGCGACTTGAATCGCTCCTGCCCGGGGACGCGCCAGCTCGCGTCCTTGAGGCCGAAGCCCGGGGACTCGCCGCCGCCGGCCCAGGCCTTCACGTCGCGCAGGTGGAGCACGTCCTCGATGTTCATCAGCGTGTCGAACAGCGACACGCCCGAGATCACGCGAGCGCCGTCGCGGCGCACCGACGAGACGCGCGCCTGACCGCGGTAGGCCTCGTGCTCGTCGAACTTCACGACGATCTCCTCCAAGATCGTGCCGATCTCGACGGGTACCTCGCTCGGCCACTCGAAGGCGACGCCGTTCTGCGAGACGTCGAAGAGCTCGCAGCGGTAGCGCGTGTCACCCATCGCGAGCTCCACCGCGACCCCGATCGGGCCGAGCTCCGAGCGCTGGTAGCGATCGGGGCGGAAGAACA
>JAEZYO010000723.1 GCA_023419055.1 Pseudomonadota bacterium
CTCTAGCGCGAGCCGATTGTCTCCGATCGCGAGCGGAGTCTTGAGCGACAGACCGGCGCGCTGGCCCTGGAACCGCGCGCTCACTTCACCCAGCCGGACGCTCGCGGAGTCGGAGCACTTGGCGCAGGTGATTTCCAGTCGCTCGTGGCCTTCCGCGTCCATTTTGATTTCGGCAGAGAGCGCGCCGCGCGAATCGTAGAGCAGGAGCGCCACCACCGCCGCCGTGAGCAGCGCCGCCGCGGCAATGATCGCGATCGCGGCTCCGACGGGGATGCGACGCTTGCGAGGCTCGCGCCGCTCCTCGGCGCGCTTCCTCCCGGACGACGCGGGGACGCTCGCCGGCAAGCTCGCGGGCGCGGCGCCGGACGGCCCGTAGCTCGGCGGTCCGTAGGGCAAGGCGCTCGCGGGAGCGTACGCAGGCGCCGGGGGCTGACCCGGGTTCAAAGGTGCGATCCCAGGGCGCGCGACGCCGAGCAGGGTTTTCTGCGGAACGCCTCCGGCCGGCGCAGGCGGGGCCCCCTGCGCAGTGACGGGAGCATGCCCTATCATCGTGCCACCGAGCGGTGCCGGCGCGTCCGGGGGCGGCGGCACCGGGGGGATGCTGCCCAAGAAATCGGGCGCGATCGGCGCGATTCCGACCATGGTGCCCTTGAGTGACTGGTGCCGAGCGGGAGCTTCCGGAGACGGCAGGGGCGCCGCGGGCGGTGGCGAGAAGGTGGGGGGCGCCATCCCGACCATGGTGCCTTTCAGGCTGCGCGGTTCCGGGTAACTCGCCCCATAGGGATGCTGAGGCGGCTGGTTCTCGGGCGGAGGATACGGAGCGCCATACGGAGGGGGCTCCGCGTACGTTTGCGGCGGCGGGTACCCGGGCGCGGCACTCGGGGTGGGCGCGGGGGCGATAGGCGCCATCCCGATGATGGTGCTGCGCAAGCCAGGCTGCGCCGCTGCTGGTGGAGAGCCCGGTACGGCGGGCGGCGCGGGCGCGGGCGGCGCGTTCGCTGCGGGAGCGGGGTATCCAGGCGCATGCCCGACCACGGTCTGACCGAGGCGGGGCGCTTCGAACGGATACCCACAGGCGACGCAAGCCTGTTGTTCCGCATGGTTTTGAGCGCCGCAGCTCGGACAGATCTTCATTCGATTCCCCCGGCACTATAGCCGTTAGCGACGTTTCGGCCCAACCCGAACGGGCGTGGCTAGAGCGACAAACGGTTTGAGCCGGTGCGCTCGCCGCGAAGCGGCCGCGTGGGGTGGGGCCCCGGCGGAATTCACTTCCGCGGGGCGGGGCGGCGAGTGCCCCCGATGAAAAAGACACTAGAACACCGATCGGTTGCAAACCGATCGGTGCTCTAGAGGGGGGGAGCGTCCCGCGGCTTGCAAGGTCTTTGTCCAATTTCCGCGAGCTGCCCTATGGGGTGGAGGAGCCCGGTCAGAATCATGTTGGCCCACTACTTCTTCTTCCGCCTCGACGTTCGCGAGGGCCGAGTGCTCCGGGCCGTTGATTTTAAAGGATGCTGCGCTCGCGAGGTCCGCTGGACCGGCCGAGACATGAACCCTTGGGGAGGTCGCGCGTGAGGGTCAGTTTGCTTCAGGTGGTGGCTGCCGCCCGGCTGAGAGAAGCCTCCCTGGCGGCCGAAAGCGCAGGCTACATTTTGCTCGCCGTCGTGGACCAGGTCGCGGCGGCACCGCGCCGAGTGACCTTGGCGGGGGTCGACCTCGGTGAAGAGGGGAAGCTCCGCCTTTCCACGGCCGAACCCTGCGACGAACAAGCCGCCGAGCTTGAACTTCGAGCCCTCCTGGAGCAACTCCTACGCGTAGCGAGCTCCTCCACGCCGGCGCTCCAGCGGGTCGCCCGACATGCCGAACCCGCGGGGCTCGGTGGACTGGGGCGCGAGCTCGAGGCCGCCCTGATCCCGGTCAACCGCGCCGCCGCTCAACGGGCGCTTGCGCGACTGGTGCGGGAAACCGCGCGTGCCGTCGAGCGGGGTCTCGAAGTCGAGGAAGAGGTCTCGAAGGTCGAGTCGCCGCTGGTCGCGGCTTTGCTCGTGACTCCGGCGCCGAGCCCGGTGCCGAGGCGCCCGCCAGCGGTTTCCGCGCCGCCCGTGACGCTTCGAGAAGTTTCATCGCCCGCGCCGCCGGTTGCGTTCAAGATCGCGGTCGACGCGCCGCCTGCACCCATCCCGCCGCTCGAGATGCCCGCCATTCAGGCGCTCCGCCGGATGGAGCCGATGCCCGAGCAAGAAGCTCGGCCCGCGCAGGCGCTCGAGCCGGTGGTCACGGTAGAGACGGTCCTCACCGAGGAGCTCGACGTCGACGTCGAGGTCGAGCTCGAGCTCGAACCCGAGCGTTCCCCGCGCGAAGCGGAGACGCGACCGGAGCCGGTCATTCTCCGCTCCGTCGCTCCGCCAGCTCCCCCTGCTGCGCTCGGTTCGCCGCTCGAAACGCCACGCCTCGGCACGTTGGTCGCGCCTTCGACCGTCTTTCAAGAGGTGACCTCGGAGCACGAGTTGACCGAGCGAATGCCCCCGGTGGCTCTGCTCGAGGAAGCCCCGGAAGCTGGGGCGTTCGAGGACCAACGCTGCTCTTCGGAGATGGGGGACCAAGCGAAACCCGCGCCCATCGAGGAGGAGCGTGTCGAGGCTCCCATCGAGGAGGAGCGTGTCGAGGCTCCCGCCGAGCTCGAGGCCGAGGCTCCCGCCGAGCTCGAGGCCGGGGCTCCCGCCGAGCTCGAGGCCGAGGCTGCCGCCGAGCTCGAGGCCGAGGCTCCCGCCGAGCTCGAGGCCGAGGCTGCCGCCGAGCTCGAGGCCGAGGCTCCCGCCGAGCTCGAGGCCGCAGGGGAGCTCGAAGCTTTTTCGATCGCGATCGAGCTCCTCGACGCCGAAGCCCACGTCGAGGCTCTGCCGGAGCCGCTCGATGAGAGCGACATCATCGTGGAGGAGAGTCCACTCGAGCTCGCTTTCACGCCGAGCCCCCATCCGCCCGCATCGGTGACGCTCGAGGCGCTGCGTGGACCGAACTACGAGCCCGAGCCGGACTACGAGCCCGAGCCGCTCCCGGAGTACGAGCCCGAGCCGGAGCCCGAGCCCACTCCGCCGAGTCTCCCGCGGGTGCAGCTACGGCGTGAGCCGCTCCGAAGCGACATCGAGGATCTATTGCGTGGCTTCCGCAACGAGGCAGGGCCGACCGAACCCGAGCTCAGTCGCGAGCTCAGGATCCTCGCTGGCCTGGAGCTGACGCCGCCGCCGACGACCGCCGGCGAGCGCTAGCTTTGTGGGGTTTTCGGGGGCGAGCGAGCTGGGTCGTTGACGCGGGGAAAAAGGCCCGGAAAGTTCGTAGGTCATGCACGAGGAAAACCTGGCGATTTTGAAAGCGCTCGTTTGCGTTGCCTGGGCCGACGGCCGCATCGCGGGCGAAGAGAGTGAGATCATCGAGGGTTTGCTCGCGGCGTTCGAAGCGACGCCCACCGAGCGCCGCGCGATCCAGCTCTTCGCCAAGTCGCCGCGCGTGCTCGCCGACGTGCCCGTACACGAGCTCAGCTACGACGATCGCCGCGTGCTGCTGCAGCACGCCGTGCTGCTCACTTTCGTCGACGGCGAGCAGCACGAGCGAGAGAAGAAGCTCATCGACGAGCTCTGTGAGCTCTTGCGCGTACCTTCGATCGAAGCCAGAGGCATCATCGGCGCGGCTGAAGAGCGCGCCCGCAGCCTGCTCCCGTCGCTCTGACCGCGCGGGTCAGCGCGAGGGGACGGCGGGCTTGAGCCGCTCGATCTCCTTCAGCAACGCGATCGGGCTGAAGGGCTTGGTGTAAAACGACGTGGCGCCCGCTTGCTTCGCGCGGGTTCGCGTCGCCTCGTCATCCATGGCGGTGATGATCACGACCGGCACCTCGCGCGTCGTCGGATCCTTCCGCAGTCGCTGGCAAACTTCGAAGCCGTCGTACTGGCCCGGGAGCATCAGATCGAGCAGGACCAGGTCGGGCGGGTCGGTCGTAGCGACGTCGAGTGCCTTCGCGCCGGAGCTCACCGCCGTGACGGAGTAGCCGCGCGCCTGGATCAGTGCCTCGATCATGCGACGGATCGAGTCTTGGTCCTCGACGACGAGAATGCGCATCGTAAAGGCATCATAGCCGAAGTTACGACCGCCGCGATACGCCGCGAAACTCTACGCGCGGACGGGAATCGAGCGGCGACTCCTGAGCGCGATCCAGAGTTCTTGTCGTCCCTCGACTCCTTCGCGAAGCTCGAGGGTCGCGCCGAGGGCACGCGCGGCAGCGTCCGCGGCCACGAGGGAGATCCCCGCGGGGCGACCCAGGGTGGTCGGATCCACGCGGTGGCGCGCTACTTCGCCACGCAGGCTCTCTGGAACGACGGGGCCGCCGTCCGCCACGGTGACGATGGGACCAATCTCGGACCCGAAGCAGGAGACCACCACCGACCCTCCCTTTTGGGTGGCGGCGACGGCGTGCCCGAGCGCGCTATCGAGCAGGAGCTCGAGCAGGCGCCTCTGTCCGGTCACCGCCAGGCTACTCGGGAAGCTGCCGGAACACTCGACGCCCTCGCGCTCTGCGCGCGCTTCTACCCGAGTGAGAGCCTCACGAAGCAGGGGTACGAGATCGAGCGATTGCTTGGGCTCGTCCGCTGGACATTCTCCCAGGGTTTGCAGCTCCGAGAGCAGCTCCTGAGCGGCCTGGGTTCGGAGCGTGAGAGCGTGCACCGCCTCGTTCGACGACGGCAGCGCCGCGACGTCGTTCTTGAGTCCGTCCACCCAGCCCTTGAGCACTCGGTGAAAGGCTGCCGCCGCGCTCTGCACGCCCTCGAAGCGTTCGTGTTCGTCCGCGGCCGGCATCGGCGGCGGTTCGGTGCGCACGTCGCCCGTGGCGAGGACCGTGGCGAGCTCTCGCGCGTAGGCTTCGCCGAGCTGCTGCGCCTGCTCGAGCTCCTTCCTGAGCTCGTTGACCTCACGTTGATCGCTCGCCCCGTCGGCTTGCAGGTAGATGGACTGAGTGCCGCCTTCGAGCTCGACGCGACCGCCGTGTCGCAGGGCCATGCGGCTCAACCAGCGGCGCTCGAGCTCGCCCGTGGCAGAGGTGTCCGGCCCGAGCTCGACGCTGATTCGCACGAGGTCCCCCTGGCGACGAATGGTGACGACGGTCTCCGCGCTCGGTCCCGCTCCTGCGGTGGCGCTCGCCTGAGTGACCAGCAAGTTCAGCATCCGCCGGAGCTCGCTCTCCTCGCCGAACACCTCGGTGCCCGCGCCCGGCTCGATGGAAAGGCGAGCCGCCGGGGCGACCTCGTAGAGCAGGGCCGCAAGGTCGATGCGCCCGCGCCGCCCCTTGCCCCGCGCTCCGGAGTTCAGCTGCGAGAGCATGTCGATCGTGTCGTCGAGCGCGTCGAGCGTGGTCTCGACCGGGGCGCCCGTGGGTCGCACATCGATGCGGGGGGCGTGGAGCTCGCTGCGCAGGGCTTTGGCCGCGCCGCGCGCTTCCTGGGCCAAAAGCCAGGTGATCTCGTGGCGAGTCAGGCGATCGTTGGACACAGGGAGCTTTAGTTTGCCACGCCGGCTCCCGAGCGGGCTAACGAAACGCCGATCTATCCGGACTTTCGGCCGTTCGTCTTCGTAGGACACCCACATCGCCCGAGAGCGTGGCACGCTTGCCCCGGTATGAGCTCAACCGCCCTCCTCGGAAGAGCGGCTCTGGTCGCGCTGGCTCTCGCGGCGCCTTTCATCGGCTGCGGTACCGACTCCGCGCCGAGCCCGTTCGACGATGGTTCGGCCGGCGCGGCGGGGGAGGGACCGGATGCGGGCGGCGGCGACGCCGATGCAGGCCTGGATCCCACATGGGGCGGCCCTTGCTCCGCCGAGGACCAATGTAACGACAGTGTCGACTGCACCGTCGATTGGTGCGACCTCGAGGTGGGGCGCTGCCGCTTCGAGCCGGATCATTCCTTCTGCGCCGACGACGTCTACTGCGACGGTGAAGAGCAGTGTCAGCCCGGGCTCGGCTGCCGCGAGGGCGAGCCCGTCTCCTGCACCGATTTCGATCCCTGCACCATCGATCGCTGCGTCGAGGGCACCGCCGAATGTACCCACGCGCCGCGCGACGCAGACGGTGACGGGGACCCGGTCCGGAACTGCGACGACGGAGCGGATTGTGACGACCTCGACCCGAGCGTCTCGAGTCTCGCCGAAGAGCGCTGCGGCAACGACGTCGACGACGACTGTGACGGCAGCGTGGACGAGGACGACTGCGTCCGCCCCGAGCACGACACCTGCACCGACGCCCTCGAGATCGAGACGGCCGGCAGCTACTTGCTGAAGCCCGCGGGAGCGAGCGACGACTACGCGCTCAGCTGCGAGAGCGCGAAGATCTCGAAGACGTTCCGCGACCTCGTGGTGGCGGTGATCGTCCCGGAGGGCGATCCTGTCGACGTGGACATCACCGCGACGAGCACGTCCGGGAACCTGGTGCTCGCGAGCGCGAGCCAATGCGGGAAGAGCTCGGCCGAGACCGACTGCACGGCGACGAACGTGGATGACGCGGCCCCCGTTGCGCGCATGAAGCTCCGCTCGGTCGAGCCGGGCGCCCACGCTGTCTACGTCGCCAGCTCCGTCGAAGCCCCGATCACCCTCGACGTCCGCTACACGGAGCCGAGCGTTCCGCCGAGCAACGAGACCTGCGGAACGGCCGCCGCGCTCGAAGCCGAGCAGCACGTCCTCGTCTCGCTGGTCGGAGTGGACCGCGACATTTCGTCGGCTTGCAAGCGCGAGGTAGGAGACCTCTTCTACCGCTTCGAGCTCGCGGAGCCGTCGGACGTGACGCTGCGCGCGGCAAGCCTCGACGATCTCGGCGCTCCCATGCTCTCGCTGCGTGGCCCGTCGTGCGCCGACACGGAGCGCACTTGCCGCAGCGGCGCCGTGACCGACCTCTTCGTGCGCGCGCTGCCCGCGGGCGAGCACACCGTCGCGGTGAGCGCGACGGGGCCGACCGACCTCGACCTGGTGCTCGAGGTGGATCCGCCGAGCGAGCTGCTCGAAGGCGAGGGGTGCGAGCTCCCCATCGAGCTCGGGCCGGACGAGGTAGACGTCGACTTCGTCGGCCGTACCGACGCCGTTCAGATCGGCTGCCTGGTGGGCGCTCCCGATGCGAGCTTCGAGCTCGAGATCGACGAGCTGTCCGACGTGCTCTTGCTGAGTCGGCTCTCCGACGAGGATCGAGGCGCCCTCTTGCTGGCGAAGCCTTCGTGTGCGTCACCGAAAAGCGTGCTGTTCTGCCGGAGCTCGGAGGCGAGCCCGCTCCGTGCGGTGAGCTACGCAGTAACTCCTGGGGAGTATCGGGTGGTGGCCGAGAGCGCCTCCGGGAAGCCGATGAGCCTCGAGGCGCTGCTGCGTCCTTCCAAACCGGCGACCCTGGTAGCGTTCGCAGACGAATGCTCGACGGCGGTGAAGATTCCGAGCACGGGCGGGCGGTTCGAAGGTAACACCGCCAATCAGTACGCCGACTACGACGCGAGCTGCGATCAGGGCGGGGGCAGCGCCGGAGGGGCTCGTGATCAAGTGCTCAGGTTGGATCTCGAGGCCGAGCGGCGCGTGGTCTTCGACATGCGCGGGAGCGATTTCGACACGCTGCTGTCGGTTCGGAGAGGCCCGGACTGCCCCGGGACCGAAGTGACGCTCGGCTGTTCCGCGGGCACTCGCAGCGATCGGAGCTTCCTCGATCTCACGCTCGACGCCGGTACCTACTACGTCCTGGTCGATGGATTCGCCGGCGAGAGCGGGCGCTGGATCCTGGATGTGTTCGTCGAGGATCCTCGCTGATCGCGCGCCCGAAAGTGTGACCGAGGAGCCCGGGTGACCCGGTAAAATTCCTCGCCCGAGAAATCTCGACACAAGGCTAGCGTGTCGGGACGAGTGGGTTTAACTTCGACGTGGCCGTGGTGTTTAGAGCAGTCGCCTTCGTGCTCGCTCTCGCCGTTTTCGCGGAGCCGGGAGTGGCCGGCGCCAAGCCGGACGCCGTCCCGCGCGCTGACGCATCGTTCACGGTGCAAGAGCGAGAGACGCTGCTCGCAGGAGGTCTCGTCTCCCGCCCGGTGCGATTCGCGCGCGGCGTCGAAGGATTCTACGTCGGCGGGGTGTCGTACCAGATCGTTCACGCCACCCCGGCCGAGGTGATGGCGGCGCTCGTGGACGTGGACGGTTTGCCCAACGTGCTGCCCCGGACGAAGCGCGCGGCGCTGGTCCCGGGAACGGGCACGCGCGCGCGCGTCGATCTCGTGCAGGGCGGCGGCATGTTCGAGGCCAAGTACACGGTACACGTGGAGCAGTCCCCGGACCGCGACGAGCTCAGGTTCTGGATGGACCCGTCGCGGCCGCACGACGTCAAGGACGTCTGGGGCTTCTTCCGGGTGCGTCCCTTCGGGACCGAGCACTCGCTCGTCACGGTGGCGGCCGTGCTCGATCTGGGGCCCGGCATCGTGCGCGCTCTCTTCGAGGACAGGATTCAGGACATCATTCTGAGCTCGCCGGTCACGATCAAGCGCTACGTCGAGCCGCGTGCGTTCGCCTCGAGCCGCTGAAGCCCGCCTCGAGGCTCCGCGAACCCCCCTTCCAGGAGCGGAGGCTTCGTTGTAGACCGACGGTGAACGATGCTGATTCGCGTCGGAGCCATCGCTTACAACACTTACCGCGAGGCGGTTCGTGCGCGGATCCTGCATGGACTTTTCGCAGCGGCGCTCGGGGCGACGGGCTACGCCTTGATCGTCGGAGCGTACGCGCTCAAGGCTCAACTCCGCGTCGTGAGCGATCTCGGAGCGGCGGCGACGTCGATCTTCGCGATCGTCGTCGCGATCGTCATTGGCGCGACGAGCCTCTACCGGGAGCTCGAGCTCAAGACCATCTTCCCGATCTTGGCGCGACCCATCCGGCGGGGTGAGTACCTGGTCGGCAAGCTACTCGGTACCGTGCTCACGCTCGCCGTGTTCGTGGCCGCGAACGCTGGGGTGCTCTTGCTCGCGGTCGCCGCGCTCGCAGGGCGGCCACTCTCGGTGGTGCTCGGCATCATCATGAGCGCCGGCGTGCTCCTCGGGCTCGGTTTGTGGCGTGCGCCCCGAGCTCGGACCTGGTTGCCGATCCCTTGGGCGATCGCGATCTTTCTCCTCGGCTTCGTGCTCGCCTCGGGCGCGCCGGACGAGCGGCGCGTGATCGGAGCTTCGGCGCTCCTCGTCGTGTGCGAGGTGTCGATCGTCGTGGCCATCGCGACGCTCTTCTCCTCCTTCTCGTCGCCGTTCCTCACGGCGGTGTTCACGCTCGGTTTGTTCGTGGTGGGTCGCTCCGCGGGCACGCTCGCGGCCATGCCCGAGCGGCTGTTCGGCGCGGGCATCCAGCGGCTCTCGGCGGCGCTCAGCAAGGTCGTGCCCAACCTCATGATTTACCAGCCGGAGCGGCCGCTCCTCACCGGGGAGGCCGCGGACGCCGCGCTCGGCCCTTACCTGATCATGGCCGCCCTCCATGCCGTCGCCTGGACGGTGGTCCTGCTCGCGCTTTCGGCGCTGATCTTCCGGCGCCGCGACTTCCTATGATCTCGCTCAGCCCGACGGGTCGATGGCTGCGCGGCGTCGCGCTCGCGCTCCTGCTCTTCGTGGTGCTCGCCGGCGCGTCGACCGCGCGCGCTCTGGTCGACGGGCGGGACGATCTCGAACGCAGCACCTTGGCGTTCAATCACGGCGACCTGCACGCCGCGATTCTCCACGCGCGGCGCGCCGCGAGCGCGTACGTTCCCGGCGCGCCGCACGTCGACGCGGCGTACGCGCGGCTGCGAGCGATCGCGCTCGGGGCCGAATCGAGTGGTGACGCGGAGACGGCGCGTCTCGCCTGGGGCGCGGTGCGAAGCGCCGCGCTCGAGTCGCGTCACGTCTGGACCCCCCGGCGGGGCGATCTCGAAACGGCGGATCGAAAGCTCGAGCTCTTGCGCGCCCCGCCCGCAGGGAGCGCTCGCGCGCCCTCGGTCTCGGCCGAGCCCCCGCGGGAGCCGGGTCCGCGTCCAGGATGGTCGGCGGCGCTGGGATTCGGCTTCTTGCTGTCGATCGCCGGCTTGTCTTGGCTCGGCTTCTACGCGGTCCGCCCGGACGGAACGCTACGCCGGGACCGCACGTGGCTCGGCGTCGCGCTCACCCTCGTCGGCGCCGCTTGTTGGACCGTTTCACTCTATTGGGCGTAAATAGGGCGCATGAGCGCTCCCGCCGGCACCGAACCCGCGCTCGAGCCGCTGCTCCGCCTGATCAGGCGTTTTGCGGAGCACCTTTCTTCGGAGCGGCGCGCCTCCGAACACACGGTCCGAGCGTACACGCGCGATCTCGAGGCGCTCGCGGCCTTCGTCCGAGAGAAGACCGAGCAGCCCGCCGAGATCCGCGCGATCGACCGCGTGCTCCTCCGGGCCTGGCTGGGCGAGCTGTCGCGGCTCGTCTCGCCGGTCACCATCGCCCGCAAGCTCTCGAGCCTGCGCGCGTTCTACGCCTACCTCGAGCGGGAGGGCCTCGCTCGAGAGAACCCCGCTCGGCTGCTCGCCACGCCGAAGCTCCGGCGCAAGCTCCCGACGCTGCTCAACGCGAGCGCGGCGGCCGAGGTCATGGAAGCGCCGCTCGCGCGCGGGGGGCGCGAGGTCGAGCGCTTGCGCGACGCGGCCATGCTGGAGCTCCTCTACGGGTCGGGACTCCGCGTGAGTGAGCTCGCGGCTCTCGACGTGAACGACGTCTCGCTCGGCGCGGGTGAGGTGCGCGTGCTCGGCAAGGGCCGCAAAGAGCGCATCGTGCCGTTGGGCAGCAAGGCGGTCGAGAGCTTGTCGCGCTACCTCGAGCAGCGCGCCGCGCTCACGCGCGACGGCGACCAACGCGCGATGAAGGCGCTGTTCCTCGGGCGGCGGGGGACGCGACTCGGGGTGCGGCGCGTCCAGACGCTGGTTCAGCGCTATGGGGCGCTCGGCGCCGGGCGCGCCGATCTTCACCCCCACGCGCTCCGGCACTCCTGCGCGACCCACATGCTGGAGGGAGGCGCGGATCTGCGCTCGATCCAGGAAATGCTGGGGCACTCGAGCCTTTCGACCACGCAGCGCTATACGCACGTTTCGCTCGACCAGCTGTTCGCGGTATACGACCGCGCGCACCCGCTGGCGCAAAAACCGCGGGCGCGCCCGCGCGATGGTCGATCGAAGTAAGCTCCCCCCGTTCAACGCCTTTCCGGCACGGCTCGGGTCGGCTGTCGTGGGAGGTGCTCTCGGGGGCCTCCTCGCCGCCTTGCTGGACGCGGCTTACGCGAGCCAAGTGTCGGGGAGCGCCGGCGTGGCCGCCCTCTGGCCGCGACTCGTCGGTCTCGTCGCGCCGCTCGGGCTCACGCTCGGGGTCGGCGCCGGCCTGTTCGGTTGGCTCTTCTTGCCACGGGAATTTCCGCGCGCGGGCAGCTTGCCGAAGGAGCGAAACCCGGAACGCGACGCTGCTCTCCTGCTCGTCCCGCCCGCGCTCGCGCTCGCGACCCTGCTGCTCGGCCGGGTCGCGCTCGCGCTGCTCTCGCAGCCCTCCGATGCTGCTTCCGGCTTGCTCGCGCTCGCGGGCGCGTCGCTCTTCGCCGCCGCGCTCCTCGCCTCGTTC